>JAJZGM010000160.1 GCA_021828525.1 Nitrospirota bacterium
GTGATCCTTATCCTTTTGGTCCTCCCCCCTTGTTCCGGCTCCCCTCCGGGTTTAAGGTAGAGGAACCATGCCCACCCGTCCACTTCTTCCGCCTCTCCCGGGGAGCCGGGCCGCCTCCTGGTCCCTTCTCCTGCTCCTCTCCGTTGGACTCTCCCTCCTTTTTTCACTGGCCCGTCTTCCGGCCTCCCTTCTCATGGGGCCCATGGTGGCCGCGATCATTCTGGCCACCCGCGGGATGGTCCTCCGGGTTTCCCCCATCCTTCATCTTGCCTCCCAGGCCGTCATCGGGACGATGATCGCCCGAATCCTCACTCCGTCGATCGTTGGAAGCCTCCGGACCCAGTGGCCCCTCTTGCTTTTGGTGGTTTTTTCCACCATCGCCGCCGCCAGTTTTCTTGGATGGGTCATGGGGCGTCTCCGGATTCTTCCCGGAACGACCGCCATCTGGGGACTCTCACCGGGGGCCGCCTCCGTCATGATGGTGATGGCCGAGGCCTACGGGGCCGACGCGAGGCTCGTGGCCTTCATGCAATACCTGCGCGTGGTGGTTGTCGTGACCGTCGCCTCCCTGGTTGTCCGCTTCGGGCTTGGCGCCTCCGCCTCCTCCCAAAGTTCCTTCATCCTTTTTGCGGCCGTTCCCTGGAAAAACTTTCTGGAGACCCTCCTGGTCCTGATTCTGGGGGCCGTGGCGGGAAAGCTTTCGAAGGTTCCGGCAGGAGCCATGCTCTTTCCGATGATTCTGGGATCCATTCTTCACGCTGAAGCGGGACTTTCGATCACTCTTCCCCCGCTTCTTCTCGCCTCCGCCTACACCCTTCTCGGTTGGGGCATCGGGCTGGGATTCACCCGCCCCATCCTGGGGCACGCCCTGACGGTCCTCCCCCGGACCCTGATGGCCATCCTGGCCCTGGTGCTCTTTTCAGGTTTGATCGCCCTCCTTCTGGTCGGCCTTCTGGGAATGGATCCCCTGACGGCCTACCTGGCCACGAGCCCCGGAGGGATGGATTCCGTGGCGATCATCGCCGCCTCGAGCTCTCATATCGACATCTCCTTCATCATGGCCCTTCAGACACTGCGTTTTCTGGGAGTCCTCCTGCTCGGACCCGTTCTTTCACGGTTTCTGGCCGACCGCATGGTCCCGGTGCCCCCTGTCCCTGCCGGTGGAAAGGCCGCTCCCGATCCCCTTCTGGAGCGGGTTCGGGAGGATGAGGACGAGCTTGACTGACGACCGGGGGACCCACCATGGAGCCTTGGCTCTCCGCTCCTTTGTTTCTGCAAGAGGGCACAGGCAATGAGATCGATTGTCTGGTTCCGTCACAATCTGCGCCTGTCCGACAACCCCCCTCTCTACCATGCCTCCCGGGAGGGCCCGGTTCTTCCGGTCTACATTTGGGATCCCTCCCTCGACACCCTTCCCGATGGAGCCCGGAAATGGTGGCTTGCGGGAAGTCTCCGTGCCTTGAATGGCCAGTTGGAAACCCATGGCCTGACCCTGGTTCTTCTTCGGGGTCCCTCGGAGGAGATCCTGTTCCGCCTGGCCAGAGACCTGCAAATCGGAGCCGTCCATGCCGCTCCGGGACGGACTCCCGAGGAGAGGCGGCTTGACCTTAAGGTCTCCCGAATCCTTTCCGGAGCCGGAGTCCCTTTTCTGACCGAATCCACGGATTATCTCATCGCGCCGGAATTTGTTCCGGAGGGAAGGAGCGGCCCCTGGAAGGTCTTTACTCCGTTCTGGCGTTTTTGCCGGAGCCGTCTTTCCCCCGATTCCCCCCTTCCGGCTCCGGCCAAGATTGCCAAAGTCCCGGGTCCCCGGGGAGAGAGACTGGAGGACTGGGGGTGGGATCCGCCTGTGCCTGACTGGGCCCAGACGATGCGACGGACCTGGAGACCGGGAGAGGCGGCGGCTCTGGAGCGCCTTGAACTCTTCGTTGCGGAGACGCTGGCAGGCTACGGGCGGCGGCGAGATTTTCCGGCAGAGGACGGAACCTCGAAGCTCTCTCCCCATCTCGCCCAAGGCGAGATCAGCCCCCGCCAGATCTGGCGGAAGGTGACCGAATCGAAAGCTTTGGAAAAAGACCGGGAAAAATTCCTGGAGGAGCTGGGATGGCGGGAATTTGCCGCCCATCTTCTCCGGCACAACCCGGAGATGCTGGAGAGCCCCCTCCGGAAAATCTTCCTGAATTATCCCTGGAAGGCCGAAGGCCGGGGGTTTGAGCTCTGGAAGAGGGGAATGACCGGCTTTCCCCTCGTTGATGCCGGCATGCGGGAGCTTCGTCTGACCGGTGGGATGCCGAACCGGGTCAGGATGGTTGCCGCCTCCTTTCTGGTCAAGAACCTGGGGATTTCCTGGAGGTCGGGGGCCGCCTGGTTTGCCGAAAACCTGGTGGATTACGATCCAGCCTCCAATGCCGCTTCCTGGCAATGGGTGGCGGGGTGCGGAACCGATTCGGCCCCCTTTTTCCGGATTTTCAATCCCGTTCTCCAGGGGGAGCGTTACGATCCCCGGGGGGAGTATGTGAGAAAGTTTGTTCCGGAGCTTGCCCGGATCCCGGACCGGTATCTCCATCGACCCTGGATGATTTCCGGCGGTTCAGGAAATTGTCCGGGGGATTTTTCTTCCTCCTATCCGGATCCGTTTGTTGACCTGAAAACCTCTCGGATAGCGGCTCTCCAGGCCTTTCGCCGGCTTTCAACTCCGGGGTGACAGGGGGCTGATTTCCAGAATTTCGGATTTCCCATTAAGGACGGACTATCTTTTTTTAAAATCTTGTTCTATCCTTTGCCTGAAGTCTCTTTCGGGATTTCATATTTCTTTTAGAATGGTCACTGCAGGCTTAAACCCCACCTTCTTCAAGGAGATGCTTCATGAACAAGACGGAGCTCATCGAAAAGGTCTCGAAATCATCAAAGCTGTCCAAAAAGGATGTTCATTCAGTTGTTGACGGATTTCTAAAGGCGATCGAAGGATCCATGAAGAAGGGCGAAAAGGTGACAATCGTCGGGTTCGGGACCTTCGGGACCGTCCAGAGAAAGGCCCGGACAGGACGTAACCCGAAGACCGGCAAGGAAATCCGGATTGCCGCCAAGACCGCTCCCAAGTTTTCTCCGGGCAAGGCCCTGCGGGAATCGGTGAACACCAAGGTGGCCAAGAAAAAGTAAGTCGCATCACCCCGCAGGATATCGGGAGGGAGGAGGCAGAGTGTTGCCGATTCCCTCCCTTTTTTTGTTTCTTCTGTCGCGATGAATGGCCAAAATTTTCGAGAGCACGAGATACCACACGCCTGTCCAGAGGATCGCGGGAAGGCTGACTCCGATGATGGCCGCCGGGCCAGGGAAGGCCAGGGGGAATCCGTAGTAGAAGAGAATGCCGAAAAGGAGGGCCAGAATCCCGGCCGGATTGAATCCCCTTGAACCCCAGAAGGGAGAGCCCTCTGTGGCATCGAAAAGCCCTTGCCCATCGATCCTCCGTCTCCGGATCAGGAGAAAGTCGGTGAGGACAAGCGACCAGAGGGGGATGAAAAGACCCCCGATGGTGGTGAGAAAGTCGGTGAAATAGCCGACGAAACTTGAAAAGAGAAGGGGGATGAAGGCCGTCCCCACCGAAATGAGCGAGACCAGAATCAGGGAGGAGCCCGGTCCCTCTCTCCGCGCTTTTTCTCCGCGGAGGGACAAAAGGGCCAGTCCCGCTCCGTAGAGGTTGCTCGAGCTGACGCTTATGCAGGAGAGAAAGATGACCGAAAGTGCGACCCAGGAAA
>JAJZGM010000161.1 GCA_021828525.1 Nitrospirota bacterium
AAATATCAAGGGGCCCGAGGATGTAAAGGCGCTTCCCGAGGAAAAACTTCCACTGCTTGCCCAGGAAATCAGGGAGGAGATGGTTCGGGTCCTCTCAGGAATCGGCGGACATTTTGGTGGCGGAATGGGTGTGGTTGAACTGACGCTCGCGCTTCACAGGGTCTTTGATACTTCCCGCGACCGTATTGTCTGGGATGTCGGGCATCAGGCCTACCCCCACAAGATGCTGACAGGACGCCTGTCGGGACTTCCGACCATTCGCCAGTGGAACGGCCTGTGCGGCTTTCCCAAGCGTGAGGAAAGCATCCACGATGCTTTCTCCGCGGGCCATGCGGGAACCTCTGTTTCGGCGGCGCTTGGAATGGCGGAAGCCCGGGATCTTCTGGGCGAGAATTACCATGTCATTGCGGTGGTCGGGGATGGATCCCTGACGGCCGGGATGGCGATGGAGGCATTGAATCAGGCCGGAGCAAGAAAGAAAAAGCTCTTGATCATCCTCAATGACAACAATCTTTCCATTTCCGAGAATGTCGGGGCCCTCTCTTCCTATCTGGCGCGAATTTCGGCCGACCCGGCCATCGAACAGATGCGGCGGAAAACGGAAACTCTTTTGCGGGACATCCCTGTCATCGGTGATTCTGTGGCAAGGTTTGCAAAGGTGGCCCATGGCCAGGTTGTCGGCATGATTTCTCCTCCAGGCCTCTGGTTCGAGGAAATGGGCCTCTCCTATATCGGACCTATTGACGGACACGATCTCCCCTTGTTGATCGATACGATCGGTGCACTGAAGGAACGTTCCGGGGCTGTTCTTCTCCACGTCCGGACTGTCAAGGGAAAGGGCTATCCCCCAGCCGAAAAGAGTCCCATCGCCTTCCACGGTGTTCCTCCCTTTGATCCGGAAACCGGCGCCTTCCGGAAGAAGGCTGGAGGAAATCCTGCCTATACGAAGATTTTTGGCCAGGCCATGATCGAGATTGCCCGTGAGATTCCTGAGCTTTTTGCGATTACGGCGGCCATGCCCGAGGGGACAGGGCTTTCGGACTTCGGAAAGCTCTATCCGGAACGATTTGTCGATGTCGGGATCGCCGAGCAGCATGCCGTGACACTCGCAGGCGGAATGGCAGCCCAGGGGGCCCGTCCGGTCGTTGCCATCTATTCGACATTTCTCCAGAGAGCCTATGACCAGATCGTTCATGACATCTGTCTTCAGAATCTTCCCGTTGTCTTCTCCATGGATCGCGGCGGCCTCGTGGGGGAGGACGGTCCCACCCATCATGGTGTTTTCGATATCGCCTATCTCCGGCATATTCCGAACATAACACTCATGGCTCCGAAGGACGAGAACGAACTGAGGAAATTGCTCTGGACCGCCCTTCACCATCCCGGCCCCGTTGCGCTCAGGTACCCGAGAGGGGAAGCCCTTGGCGTTCCGCTGGATTCGGGGTTCGAGATCCTGCCAATTGGAAAGGCCGAGCTTATTTTGGAAGGACGCGACATGGTTTTCCTGGCATATGGATCGATGGTCTCTGTCGCGGAAAAGGCCGCTGAAATCCTTCGAGGAGAAGGCGTGGATGCAGGAGTGGTCAACATGCGTTTTGCCAAGCCCCTCGATACCACTCTTCTTCTTCAGCTGGCCCACTCGACCTCCCTTTTGGTCACAGTCGAGGAGGGAACGGTCCTTGGAGGATTAGGGGCCGCCGTCCTTGAGTTTTTGTCTGCGGCAGATCTGACAGGCCGGGTCCGGGTCAGACTCGCCGGGATTCCGGATCATTATATAGAGCACGGGGCCCCTGGCATTCTCCGGGAGTCGGTCGGGCTCACTCCGGAGCAACTGGTAAGCCTTGTTCGAAAAAATCTTCAGGCTCCCGTTTGCTGAGAGTGTTCGGGGGAGCCGGGTGAAGGAGCGTCTTGACGCCATCGTCCTTCGCAAGGGGTGGGCCTCGTCCCGGGAGGAGGCGGCCCTTCTGATCGGAGATGGCAGGGTCCGGGTCAATGCGCTCGTCCGGACCGATCCGGAGACTCGGGCTGAATTTGACAGGGTTGAATGCGATTCGCGGGAGACAGGATCACGGTATGCCGGCCGTGGGGGGCTCAAGCTTGAGGGAGCCCTGGACTTTTTCTCCATCATCCCGGAAGGGAAACGGCTAGTCGATATGGGGGCCTCCACAGGGGGGTTCACGGACTGCCTCCTTCAGCGTGGCGCTCGATCCGTGACCGCGGTCGATGTGGGGCGGGGACTGATCGATCTTCGCCTGAGAAACGATCCTCGTGTCGTCCTTGTTGAAGGAGCCAATGTCCGTTTCCCTGGCCCATGGATGCCTGCGGATCCAGTTGACGGAGTCGTGGCCGATCTTTCGTTCATTTCATTGCGACAGGTTCTTCCTCAGGTCTCCTACCTGTTAAGAAAGGGAGGGTGGTTTCTCGCACTTGTGAAGCCCCAGTTTGAAGCCTCTCCGGATCGTGTGGAAAAAGGAGGGATCGTTCGGGATCCCAGCGCAATCCGTCTCGTTTTGCGAGGGTTTGTCAAGGATCTTGTCCGCGAAAAGGGATTCCCGAGGGGGATTTTCCCTTCCGGTATCAAAGGACGAAAAAGAGGGAATCAGGAATACTTCTGTTTGGCCCGGTGGAAAGGAAGAAATTGAACATCGTTATTGGCGGCGGAGCCGGATTCATCGGGGCTCCGCTGGGAAGAGCCCTCGTTTCGATGGGCCACAATGTCACGGCCGCAGACAACCTTTCCACCGGTTTCCGGACCTCCCGCGACAAGGACGTTCTTCTTGCCAAGGGAGATCTGTCTCACCCAAAATTTCTCGTTCGGCTTTTCGAAAAGGTGCGACCCGATCTCTACATCCATCTGGCTGGACAAAAGGATGTTCAGGTTTCCTGGGAGGATCCTGCTGCGGACTCGGTTCATACGGTGGGGGCATTCCTTGGAGTTCTTGATGCCTGCCGCACCATGACAGTTCCCCGAATCCTATTTGCATCGACCGGAGAGGTCCTGACTCCTCCGGAAGGGTCAGAGTCCGAAGCCATGGATCCACTTCAGCCTGTGCAGCCCTTATCTCCTTATGGTGCCTCCCACACACTCTGCGAGTTTTATCTGGAAAGCTTTTCCAGATTTCTCCCCATAAAGACGACCATTGCCCGATTGGCTCCTGTGTATGGTCCAGGCCAATCGACAGATGGCGAAGGTGGTCTGGTAGGCCTTGCCATTCGCCAAACCCTTTTGAAAAATTCCCAAAACCCCCCTGCTATCCCTGGCAATGGACGTCGGATGAGGGATTATATTTATATCGATGATGTGGTGGAGGCACTTCTTCATATTATCTTGAAGGAAGGGGAAGGGGTATTCCACATTGGCTCCGGAGTTCTCCGGAGTGACCGGGATATATTTCTGGCCATCGGGAAGGTTCTGGGTTCTTCCTATCCCGTCAACTACCAGCCAAATCCTTTTCCTGAGACTGAGGTTATGGTTTTGGGTCATGAGCGTCTTTCCAAGGAAACGGACTGGACAATGGAAGTTCCTTTTGAAGAGGGAATTGCCCGGACGGTGGATTTTTTCAGGAAGGCCATCCAGTAATGATCGACCTGGTCCTTGTGACCCATCCGGATCCGGTGGCGGCTAGGAATCTTATTGAGCGTCTTGTCGGGGAACATCTGATCGCATGTGGTCACCTTCTCCCTTCGGGAGCATCGGTTTTTTTCTGGGAGGGAGAAGTCCGCACGGCGGAGTGGGTTGTCCGGGTCTT
>JAJZGM010000162.1 GCA_021828525.1 Nitrospirota bacterium
GAATAGGCCCCTTACGACAGGGGAGATTGTCCGGCCTTTGACCCGTAAGCTATAATTGTCTCAAGAGTGGTCAATTCCATACTCAGAACGGGACAATCTTGAAGGAGTGACCTATGCCGCTTTATGAGTATTCCTGCCAGAAATGCCACACCGTCGTTGAGAGAATCCAGAAGTTTTCCGACCCGCCCCTTCTCGTCTGTGAGACATGCGGGGGTCCGCTGGTCAGGCTGATGGGAAAACCTGCCCTCCAGTTCAAGGGATCAGGATTCTATATTACCGATTACGCCAAAAAGGACGGAGATGGTGGATCCGGCAAAGGAGAAGGGAAGACTGAGACGTCCTCTTCCCCTCCTGCTGCCTCATCCGGTGATTCCGCCTCCTCCGCCCCTTCCCCTGCGGCCCCTGCTGCGGCGCCGGCGGCTCCTGCGCCGGCTTCGTCCACGACATAGTTTCGGTCAGCCCCCGGAATCTGAAACGATCTGTCCGTCGTCCATGGCAAGATGGCGCTCCGCCATTCTTGCCAGGACTTCGTTGTGGGTCGCGACAAGGCACGTCATGGACAGTTTCCCTGAAAGCATCCGAAGAAGTGAAAAGACCTCAAGGCTGGTATGGGAATCGAGATTGCCTGTCGGCTCGTCAGCGAGAAGGAGCGCCGGCTCCATGATCAGGGCCCGGGCCACCGCCACCCGTTGCTGTTCTCCCCCTGAAAGCTCCGAAGGTTTGTGGCCGAGTCTTTGTTCAAGTCCGACTTCCGTCAGGAGCTGTCTCGCCCGTTCCACCGCTTCTTTCTTGCCTCCGGCGATCCAGGTCGGCATCAGGACGTTTTCCAGGGCGGAAAATTCGGGAAGCAGATGGTGAAACTGGAAGATGAAGCCGATTCGGGCATTGCGGAAGGCCGCCAGGTCCCGGTCAGAGGAGTCGAGAAATGACCGCCCGTCATAGAGGATGGTCCCCTCTGTCGGACGGTCGAGCGTCCCCAGAAGGTGGAGGAGGGTCGACTTTCCCGCTCCGGAAGGGCCTGTCAGAACAGTGAAACTCCCGGAGGAAAGGGTCGTGGTGAGATTTCTCAAGACCTCGATCGTCCTGTCGGCCCGACGGTAGGAACGCGAAAGATTTTTGACCTCGACAGTGATTCCCCCCATCATTCGTACCTCAAGGCATCGACAGGCTCCAGGCGGGCAGCTTGCCGTGAAGGATAGATGGTGGCCAGAAAGCTGATCCCGATGGCAGAAATGGCCACCGAAAGGACGTCCCGGGCCCGGATGATGACAGGGATATGACTCACGAAATAGACATCGTTGGGCAGGGTGTAGTAATGCTCAAGCAGGGTCGTGATCAGGTATCCCAGAGGAATTCCCAGCATTGTTCCTGCTGTTCCGATCAAAAGCCCGTCGAGAATGAAGATGTGCATGATCTGGCGGTGGGTGGCGCCCATGGTCTTAAGGATCGCGATCTCCTTCGCCTTGTCGATGACGATCATCGAGAGGGTGCTGACAATATTGAAGGAGGCGACAAGGACGATCAGGACCAGGATGATGAACATGACCATCTTTTCGAGCATGAGGGCCGAGAAAAGATTCTTGTTCATTTCGAGCCATGAACGGGCCCAGAAGGGGAACCCAAGCCGTTCGCCGATCCGGTGGGCCATCCTTGTGGCCATGAAGATGTCATGGACCCGGATTTCTATTCCGGTTGCGCTTCCCGGAGGAAGCCCCAGAAACCGCGCCGCCTGCCCGATTTCCAGAAGAGCCAGCGTGTTGTCGTATTCGTAGAGGCCGGATTTGAAGACTCCAACGACGCGAAAATGCCGTATCTTCGGGATCATTCCGAAGGCCGAAGGGGTTCCGGTCGGGCTGATCAGATCCACGGAATCTCCCAGATCCACGTTGAGCCTGTCTGCCAAATCCGCCCCCAGAATGATCCCTGGCATCGCTCCCTTTTCCAGAGACCCGCTCAGGGAGGAAAGGTGCCCTTCGACCATGTAGCGAGAGATCCGGGTCACCTGCCGCTCCCGGACCGGGTCCACGCCCCTGAGCACCGTCCCCGCCACAATCTTGTTGGCTGAAACCATGGCCTGTCCCACGATGAATGGCGCTGTCGCGTTAATCCCAGGCTCAGTCGCTATTTTTTTTTCAATTTGGTCGGGGTCGGGAATGGGGCCGGATCCCCCGTTGGTCAGAACAATATGAGAATTGACGCCAAGGATTTTCGACCGAAGCTTGTGCTGGAAGCCGGTCATGACACCCAGGGTCGCCATCAGGGCTGCAACACCAACGGTAACCCCCGCCACCGAGATGACCGTATTGAGGGAAAGCCGGAAACCCTGATGACGGGAGGAGCGGAGATACCGGAGGGCGACGCGGAACTCGAAAGGACGGATCATGCTTCCGGCCGAAGGAGCGGAAAGAGCAGGACATCCCGGATCGAGGTCCGGTTGGTGAGCAGCATGACAAGCCGATCGATTCCGATTCCCTCTCCAGCCGTTGGGGGGAGGCCGACTTCAAGGGCCCTGACATAGTCATAGTCGGGCGGAGGAGCTTCAAGATCCCCCGAGAGTCGGGATTCCTGCTGGGAGAGAAAACGCCGGAGCTGTTCATCAGGATCGTTCAACTCGTTGAAACCGTTGGCAAGCTCGATTCCTCCCACAAAAAGCTCGAACCGGTCGGTGACCTCGGGATCAGCCTGTGAAGACCTCGCCAGAGGGGAGATGGCCTTGGGATAGCCGGTCACGAAGGTCGGCTGGATGAGCGTCGGCTCGATGGCCTCCTCGAAGAGGATGTTCAGAAGATCGGCGATGTAGGGTTTTCCCGGACGGGGTTCCGGAACGGGAAGGCCATGGGTCCGGATGACTGACTGAAGGCGATCGTCATTGAAGAAGTCCTCCGGGGAGAGGGCAAAGGCCTCTCCAATGGCGTCAAGATAGGAGATCCGCCGAAAAGGGGGAGCGAGGGAGATCCGGTGCTCTCCGAAGGGGATCTCGACCGACCCGATGACCTCCCGGGCGAGAGAAGAAAGGAGGGTTTCAGTCAGAGCCATGAGGTCCTCGTAGGAGGCATAAGCGGCATAGAACTCCATCATCGTGAACTCGGGGTTGTGGCGGGTGCTGACTCCCTCGTTCCGGAAGTTCCGGTTGATTTCATAGACCCGGGTCATGCCGCCCACTATCAGGCGTTTCAGATAGAGTTCGGGGGCGATGCGCAGGTAGAGTTCGATATCCAGGGCATTGTGATGTGTCGAGAATGGCCGGGCCAGGGCGCCTCCCGGAGTGGGCTGCATCATGGGCGTTTCGACCTCTATAAACCCTTGTCCGTCCATGAAGTTTCTGATGAAACGGACGATCGTCGAACGGGTGACGAAGATCCGGTGTGTCTCGGGCGAGACGATCAAATCCACATACCGCTGGCGATACCGGGCCTCCTGGTCGATGAGGCCGTGCCACTTGTCCGGAAGGGGACGGACGGATTTTGCCAGGAGGACCAGAGCATTAACCGAAATGGTCGGTTCCCCGGTCTTGGTGAAGAAGAAAACGCCTTCGACACCAACAATGTCCCCCAGGTCCAGGGAATCGGCGAGATTGGCATAGTCCTCTCCCAAAAGATCGGCCCGGACGTAAATCTGGAATCGCTCCCCCTCGTCCTGGAGGGTGGCGAAGAAGGCCTTTCCGAATTTTCGGAAGAGGACGATCCGGCCGGCGATTCGTGCGGTGGGGGCCGGCTCAGGGAGAGTGTCAGGCGTCAGCCCACCCGTCC
>JAJZGM010000163.1 GCA_021828525.1 Nitrospirota bacterium
CGGTCATCGGGGTCCTTTCCGGGGGACAGGCGGAGATCCCGGTCTTCCCTCTCCTCTCAAAACAGCTAAGCCTCAAGGGGGTCTATGTCGGAAGCCGGGCGCATTTCGAGGCCATGCTCGGAGCCATCGTCCAAAACGGCCTCCATCCCGTGATCGACCGGGTCCTTCCCTTCCCGGAGGCCCACGAGGCCTTCAGGGTCATGGAGGAGGGGAACTTCACCGGCAAGATCTGTCTGAGGTTCTGAAGGTGCCCGGGCCGGAGAAGGACCCTCCGGAGGACGAGGAGATCCTCCGTCTGATCCGGGAGCATTCCCTCCATCCCCACCCCGAAGGAGGGTACTACCGGGAGATCCACCGCTCCATGGAAGAGGTGAAAACCGGAGGGCCGGAGCGCGTGAGGGGCGCCGTTTCGGTCATTCTCTTTTTGATACCCGGTCACCTCGAGACCCGCTGGCACCGGGTCCTCTCCTGCGAGATCTGGCATCATGTCGGGGGGGCGCCGCTCCTCCTTTCCTTCGGGCGGGAGGGCGCTCCCGAGAGATGGCAGCTCGACCGGGATCCCCCGCATTGTCTGGCGGTCGTTCCGGCCGGGGCCTGGCAACAGGCCCGCTCCCTCGGCAGCTTCAGCCTCGCCACCTGTACGGTGGCGCCGGCCTTCGATTTCAGGGACTTTGCCCTCTGGGAAGGGGTCGGGTCCCCCTTCGGAGAGCCGATACCCTGACCCCCAACCGAGGAGCGCCATGTCCAACCGGAGAGTCTTTCTGATCGACGTCGACAACACCCTTCTGGACAACGACCGGCTCCAGGCTGATCTGGTCCGGCACCTGGAGGAAGAGTACGGGCCCTCCGCCCGTGAGCGCTACTGGACCCTCTTCATCGATCGGTGGAAGCGGATCGGATATGCCGACTATCTGGGGGCCCTCCAGCTCTACCGGGAGGAGGAGCTTCACGATCCCCGGCTTCTCAAGATGTCGTCCTGGATGGTCGACTACCCCTTTGCCACCCTCCTTCATCCGAAGGCCCTCGAGGTGATTTCTGACCTCCGGAAGAGGGGGGAGGTCGTCATCCTCTCCGACGGGGATGCCGTCTTCCAGCCCCGCAAGATCGAGCGCTCGGGGCTCTGGGCCGCCGCGGAGGGAAAGGTCCTGGTCTACATCCACAAGGAACAGATGACCGCCGATATCGAGGAGCGATTCCCGGCAGACCATTATGTCGTCATCGACGACAAGATCCGCATCCTGACCTCCTTCAAGGGGATCTGGCAAGACCGGGTCACCACCATCCTGCCGCGCCAGGGCCACTATGCGCTGGATCCGGCCCTCCAGGCCTCCTCTCCTCCCCCCGATCTCTCGATTGCCCACATCGCCGATCTTCTCGATCTCGAGATCGAGACTCTGATCCCCCCTCCCCCTGTCCACAGGAGCCGTCCATGACTGTTAGCCCTCTTGCCGGAAAGTTGCCCCCGCCCTCCCTGATCGTCGACATTCCTCGTCTTGTCACCGACTTCTTCGCCATCAGACCGGACCCGGAAAACCCTGCCCAACGGGTCTCCTTCGGCACCTCCGGCCACCGGGGCAGCGCCTTCGACGGATCCTTCAACGAAGACCACATCCTGGCGATCACCCAGGCCGTCTGTCTCTACCGGAAAGGCCAGGGGATCGAGGGTCCCCTCTTCGTGGGGGCCGACACCCATGCCCTCTCTCGGCCAGCCTTCGTGACCGCCCTGTCCGTGCTCGCTGCCAACGGGGTCACGACCATCGTTTCCGACCGCGACGAACCGACACCCACCCCGGTGATCAGCCACGCCATCCTGACCTACAACCGGCCTAGGGATGGAGGATCCCCCCCCTCCCCGGCCGACGGAATCGTGATCACCCCCTCCCACAATCCGCCCGCGGACGGGGGGTTCAAGTACAATCCTCCGGGAGGAGGGCCGGCCGACCCCGCAGCCACGCGGTGGATCGAGGAGACGGCCAACCGGTTCCTTACGGAGAAGCTCTCCGGAGTGCGCCGGATCCCCTTCGAACGGGCGATCACCTCCGGAACGGTTCATGGCCGGGACTATCTCTCGGCCTATGTGGCCGATCTGGGGGAGGTCATCGACATGGAGGCGATCCGAAGCTCCGGCCTCTCGATCGGCGTCGATCCTCTGGGGGGGGCCGGCGTCCACTATTGGGGACGGATCGCCGAAGACTACGGACTCAACCTGACGGTGGTCCGGGAGACGCTCGATCCCACCTTTTCCTTCATGACCGTCGACTGGGACGGCAAGATCCGGATGGACCCCTCCTCCCCCTGGGCCATGAAAAGCCTGGTCGGGATGTCCACCCGCTTCGACATCGCCTTCGGATGCGATACCGACCATGACCGCCACGGGATCGTCTCCCCGTCGGCCGGGCTCATGAATCCCAACCACTACCTGTCGGTCCTGATTTCCTATCTTTTCTCCCATCGTCCGGCCTGGGGATCCGGGGTCCGCGTCGGCAAGACCATCGTGTCGAGCCGGATGATCGACCGGGTGGCCGAATCCCTGGGCCATCCCCTCCTGGAGGTCCCTGTCGGCTTCAAATGGTTTGTGGAGGGGCTGCTTGACGGGACGGTCGGACTCGGAGGAGAGGAATCGGCCGGAGCCTCTTTTCTCCGGAAGGACGGGAAGGTCTGGACCACCGACAAGGATGCCCTCATCCCCGGCCTCTGTGCGGCCGAGATCGCGGCCGTCACAGGACGGGAACCGGGGAAGCACTACGAAGACCTTGTCTCCCGGTTTGGTCCCCATTACTACCGGAGGATCGACGCCCCGGCCGATGCCGCGCTCCGGTCGGCCCTCTCGAAAATCACCCCCGAGCGTCTTTCCCTTGCCAATCTGGCAGGAGAGCCGGTGCGGAAGGTCCTCACCGTGGCTCCGGGCAACGGCCAGCCGATCGGCGGAATCAAGGTCGACTGCGATTCGGGATGGTTTGCCGCACGCCCATCCGGGACCGAGGAGATCCTCAAGATTTACGGGGAAAGCACCCGGAGCGAGTCCCACCTTCAGGAGGTTCTTGAGACGGCCGACCGGGAAATAAGAAAAGCCCTCCGGGCCTAGGGCCGAAGGGCTTCGGGAAAGGGTCGGGGGACCCCGCCGGCCTCTCAGAGCTGCTTGCGGATCTTCTGGAACCAGCTCTCTCCCTTCTTCGGAAGGGCCCTGGGTTTGCCGCATCCTTCTCCCGGAGGCCAGTTGACGAGCATTGATCCGATATGGGACGGAGAGATATCCGCCTCCGACTTCTTGAAGTACTTGAGCCAGAACTCGCCCATCTTTCGGGTCTTCTCGATCGACGGAGACCGGGTCCCGATCACATAGACACAGACATTCTTGAGGTCAGGGAAGCCGTAGGCCTTCTCCACCCGGGAAAGATCCCTGTCATTCCACTTCATGTCCCGGTACCGGAACCTCCCCCGGTCTTCCTGCATGTCCGACAGGAAAACGACGATGGGCCTCCGGCGGTCGTCGGAGAAGAGCTGGGAGGCCATCCGTGCCGCCCCGAAGAGATCGGTATACCGGGACTTTCCAGGCTTCGCCAGCTTGGCTTTGAGGATCTTCAAAAGGTTGGTCCGGATCTCGTTGTCCTTGGCCTTTTCCGTCTTGACCTCGTTTTTGTAGTCGATTTCATTGTCCGACAAGCTGTCGAATGACGGGCGCCCGGGAAGAATGCCTTCCGCCATGAAATTCGACACCAGCGAATTGTCGTCGACAATCGGGGCGACCC
>JAJZGM010000164.1 GCA_021828525.1 Nitrospirota bacterium
GGCGGTTTCTCCGGATCTCCATCCCCCGCTCGAGATAGAGGTGCATCTTGAGGTAGGAGTCCGGGGAGCCCAGGCCGTAGATGCACGACACGGAGGCCACCACGATGGTGTCGAGGCGTTCCAGGAGGGCCGTCGTGGCACTGTGGCGCATCCGGTCGATCAGGTCGTTGACCGCCGAATCCTTTTCGATATAGGTGTCGGTGGCCGGAAGGTAGGCCTCGGGCTGGTAGTAGTCGTAGTAGCTCACGAAGTACTCCACCCGGTTGTTCGGGAAGAACTCCCGGAACTCGCGGTAGAGCTGGGCGGCCAGGGTCTTGTTGGGGGCCAGGACCAGGGCGGGCTTTCCGGCGTTCGCGATGACGTTGGCCATGGTGAAGGTCTTTCCCGATCCCGTCACCCCGAGAAGGGTCTGGCGGGCCTTCCCGGTCCTGACCCCTTCGGAGAGGCGCTCGATGGCCCGGTCCTGGTCCCCGCAGGGGGAATAGAGTGAGACCAGCTCAAACTGTCCGCTCCGGACCGGAACCAGGATCTCCCCTGCTTCTGCGGGCTTCTTCATGGCCGTCCCGACCCGAACAGAAGAATCAGGACCCCAAGACCGATGACGCCCGCCCCCAGAATGTCCCAGCGGTCGGGATGGAACCGGTCGATTTTCATCGCGAACAGCAGGGAAAGAATGACAAAGACCCCGCCGTAGGCGGCGTAGGCGCGGCCGAAGGGAAGAGGCTCAAGGGCGGCCACCACCCCGTAAAGGGCGAGCCCCGCCATGCCGAAAACCCCCATGGACAGTGTGGCGGTCCCCTTCATCCAGAGCCAGACCCCGTAGCCTCCCCCCACTTCCAGAAGACCGGAGAGGAGCATGATGAGAAGGATTTTCAACGGAGGATCCCCTTGCCGTTCTCTTCCGGGCGCAGGCCCGGCTTGACTCCATCGGGAAAATCGATCAGATTCAATCCATTCGTCCTATCCGATAAGACCCAAGGAGATTCCATGACTGTAGATCCCGTCTGCAAGACCGTCATCACCCACCACCATGCCGCCGCCGCCATCCGGATCTACGGCGGCCACCTCTATTACTTCGACAGCCTCCAATGCCGTGAGACCTTCGATCAAGATCCCGACCGCTATACGGCGAACGCTCCGGGCCGGACTCTCACGGTGGGCGTGATGGGATCCGCCTCCGGCGACCTCTCCCCCGAGCAGATCCGTCTGGCCCGGGAGCTCGGCCGGGCCATCGGGAAAAGAAAATTCGGACTCATCACCGGGGCCTGCCCGGGCCTCCCCTGGGAGACCTGCGCGGGTTTCAAGGAGGTGGGAGGCTTCTCGGTGGGGATTTCGCCAGGCCTCTCGGAAGAGGAGCATCTGCACCGTTACCATTCCCCCAACGACCTCTTCGACATGATCATCTTCACCGGCTCGGGCCTCATGGGCCGCGAGGTGATCAACATCCGCTCGAGCGATTTCGTGGTCATCCTGGGAGGCCACTCAGGAACCCTGGGAGAGTTTTCGATCGCCTACGACGAGGGAAAGCTCATCGGGGTGGTCGACGGGAGCGGCGGCATCACCACCATCGTCGACGAGATCGTCAAGGTCGTCTCAAAGCCCACCGGAAGCAACGTTCTCAAGGACGGGAATCCGGAGCGGCTTCTTGAGACCATGGTCGACTATTATACCCGGAAGCACTACCAGAGACCCTCGGTCTTCATGGGGTGAGCGGGAGGGTTCCAAGCCCCCCGTCCGGGGATCCTGGGCGCATCCTCCACGAATCCCTGGCCCCAACCGAAAACGTTCGTTGACCGAGAAACCCCGGGCCGACGAATGGTCGATCCTGACCAAGCCCTCATGAAAGGGGCGATCCGAACCTCCGCCCTGTCCTGATTATCCTCGGCACTTCGTTTCAAGGCAACTCTCTTCTCTCCCGCCTCCCTCCATCCTCCACTTTTGCGGCGAGACCGGACGATTTGACCGGAAAAGCGCCGTAACGCTCCGTCCTTCAGGAGGAGATATAAGGCGTGCCTTGGCTTGGCTTGAATGGAAGCCATGAAAACCCGTCGAGCCGTCAAGTTCCGTCTTGTCCCGACTCCCGGACAGGAGACGATTCTGTCCCGCCAGGCCGGAGGCACGCGCTTCGTCTAGAACAAGGCCCTCGATCTCCAGAAGCGCCAGCTCGAATCCGGGATCCCGCTCCTGTCCTACGGAGAGTTGTGCCGTCTCCTGACCCTGTGGGGGCGGAGCGACTTTGGAAACCGTCCATCGTGATGTCGAAAGTCAGCTTGACCTTTTCAGGTAACGCGATTATATTTTACGTACAAATTGTATGTACATTTTGAGAAAGGAAGAACCGGATGGATACCGTCAATGTGACCGAACTTCGACAACACCTTCCCACTTTCCTGAGAAGAGTGGCCAAGGGAGAGGTCATTGGCATCACCTCTCACGGAAGACTCATCGCCCGATTGCTCCCAGAAGCCGATCCCTCCCTTGAAGCGAAGGAATGGCTTGAAAGCTTAAGAGGAAAAGTCCTTTTAGGCGATGTCGAAAGCCCAGCCAGTGAAACGGAGCCGTGGAATGCCGACGAAAATCATCTGTGATACACATGTCTTGCTCTTCTGGGCCAATGAACCGGATCGATTGACCTCTCTTGCCAAAAAAACATTGGACGAGAACAGGGAAAGAGGAACCTTAGCCTGTGCAGACATTACCTTATGGGAAATAGCCCTCCTGCATGAGAGGGGAAAAATCATTCTTCCGCCGGATATCTCTATCGAACGGTACATGCAGGCCATCATCAACGCGCTTCATCTCGAAGTGTTGACAATCACGCCAGAGATCGCGGCCCTTTCACGTTCAGAGATGTTTCATCATCAGGATCCAGCGGATCGGCTCATCGCCTCCACCGCAATCGTTCACCAGGCACTCCTGATCTCCGCTGACAAGAGGCTTTCAGTTCTCGACCCTCTCAGGATCCTCTGGTAGTCACCAGATCCTGCGAGAGTTTTTTCCAGCGTTTCGTAAAACACTGCGGATCACAAGACCGGTGAAAAACCACGGGCCGCTCTCGGGCCGTTAAGAGGGGGTTCTGAAAAACGCCCTGAATCCCTCCCCCTGCTCCGTGAAAATCTCCCGGTTCGACCGGATCGTCTCAAGTCCCTGGGCGATCGCCCGCTTGGCCGAAGGGACGGGGTGGGACAAGAAGAAGTCCTCCACCCTCTTCTCCTCCTCCTCCCTCTTGAACTCGTCGGTCAGGCTCCGGACAAGGCGGTTCAAGGCGAATCCTCCCGACTCGTAACGCCGGTAGAGCTCATCCCAGTGGGCGGCCACAAAGTCGAAGGTCTTCTCTCGTCCCAGGGGATTCTTCGAAAGAAACCCGATCACCGACACCGCGTCCTGGACCCGCACGAGGGGAGAGAGGACCAGGCCGAGGGCCCGGTCGAAGAGGGCCGGATCCGGCGTCCGGGCCAGCGCGTACAGAAGCTTGTTTTTCTCCTCCTGGTCGTTCTGACGGGCCGCCAGGGCCATGACCTCCTCGAAGGCAGAACTCCCGCCCCGGGTGATCGCCCCCTGGAAGACGGCAAATCTGAGATCGGCGGGAAGGGAGGCCGGGTCGTGCCGGTAGTCGGCGAAAAACCTGAGGCATTCCGACAGAACCGCCTCCTCCTCGAAGCGGACCAGGATCCCCAGGAGGGACGCCCGGAGAAGGCGC
>JAJZGM010000165.1 GCA_021828525.1 Nitrospirota bacterium
CATTCTTCCGGTCCGCTCCTTCGAAGGGGAGAACGTTCTTCTCTTCGGGACTTCTCGCGGGTATTTCAAGCGGACGAGGTTGTTGGAGTATGGCAACATCAGGCAGGGAGGGCTGATTGCCACTGTTCTGGAAGAAGGGGATCGTCTGGCCAAGGTGCTGATCGCCCATCAGGACCGCCGGGTCGTGGTGGCCACAAAGAACGGAATGTCTATACGATTTGAAAATAGTGAAATCCGGATGACGGGACGCGCTACCCGGGGGGTTCGGGCCATCAGGCTGGCTGCCGAAGATCGGGTGGTCAGTTTTGAGGAGGTGAACGATTCCGATTTCCTTCTTGTGACAACGGAAAAAGGGTATGGAAAACGGGTCGACAGCAATGTTTTCAGGCTTCAGAAACGGGGCGGAAAAGGGGTCCGGATCACGAAAGTAACCCCTGACACGGGATCGGTGGTCGCCATTCTCAAGGTGACGGACCGGGACGATATCGATGTTGTGACCGATACAGGTCGAGTCATTCGCATCCCTTCCGATCAGGTTCGCATGACAGGCCGAATGGCCCGGGGAGTACGCCTGGTCAATCTCTCGGACAGCCCCGGTGAATCGATCGTCTGCGCCGCGGTGAATCCGAGACGGGAGCTCACTCCTCTTGAAAACTATATGGAAAGGGAATCGGGGGATTAGCACCAAACCTCTGATTTATCTGATGGTCAGCCTGTTCCTTCTGGTGGGATGTTCGAAGTCCAAATCCCGTCTGATCTACCATGAAGGAGTCAGGGCTGAAAAGGCCTTTCGCTTTGAAGAGGCGGCAGCGGATTACAACAAGGCCATTCGAATTGCGCCCAGATCTGGCATAGCCGGACTTTCCTATTACCGGCTGGGCGTCATCGAAGACCGGTTCATGAACCGTCCGGACCATGCCATAGAAGACTATATCCGGGCTCTCGAGAATCTTTCCGACGTCGACACCCGCCAGAAGGCCTCTTTCTACCTTGCTCGCGATCTTGTAAGCCGGGGACGGCTCAACAATGCCTTGTCCGTTCTTAAAAAGCTGACCGAATCGCGTCCCCCTGAAAAGCTGGCTCTGCGGGCGATCAACCTGACCGCCCGCATTCTTGAACGGGAGGAACACTATCGGCAGGCCCTCGCTCTCTATCGGGAGGTGAAGGAGAAACAGAGCTCGACCGGGAACCTGAGGGGACGACGAGCCTGGCTCAAGGTCGGCCTTCTGGAGGGGTTGCTTGGAAATCCCGCACAGGCATCGAAGGATTTGAAGAAGTTTCTCATCGCCTATCCGCATGGTCCGATGGCGGCCATCGCTGAGTTCAACCTTGCAAGGAACCTGAGCGACCTTGGACATGATCGCCAGGCTCTGGCGTTGCTCTCCGACGTGATGGGCCGTTATCCGAATCCCGACGAAGTGAACGCCCAGATCGCCTCGGTCCGGAAAAAAATGAAGGACTCAGCGAACAAGGCGTCGGAGGCGGACACTCAAAAGCCCCCCGCCCAAACGGCAGGATCAAAAAGAAGACGATAATGCTGATCAACGAAACGTTCCTGAGCATTCAGGGAGAGTCGACCTTTGCGGGCTGGCCATGTTTTTTCATACGAACAACAGGATGCCCTCTCCGGTGTCGATGGTGCGATACCGCCTACGCCTTTCACGAAGGATCGGACCGGACCATTCCGGATCTCGTCCGAGAGGCGGACTCCCATGGGGTTTCCCTTGTCGAAATTACGGGAGGAGAGCCCTTCGTGTCACCTGAGCTTCCGGATCTGGCCCGGGCTCTTCTCGATACGGGAAAGACCGTTCTGATCGAAACGTCGGGAGCCTTTCCGGTGCCCGCTGGCCTTGACCGAAGATGTCGTATTATCATGGATGTCAAGCCTCCCGGTTCCGGCATGGAAGGAACGATGCGAGAGGAGACCTTCCAGGCTCTGATGCCGGGAGACGAGGTCAAGATCGTCCTCGCCGACAGGAAGGATTTCGAGTGGTCCATGAAGTTTCTGGACCGAATCGGGCTTCCCGAGTCGATTCCGGTAAGCCTGTCGCCGGTTTTTGGCGAATGCCGCCCCCAGGATCTCGCTTCCTGGGTTCTGGAGTCGAAAAGAGTGCTCAGGATTCAGATCCAGCTTCACAAGATTCTGTTCGACCCTGACAAAAGGGGGGTCTGATTGATCGAGAACAGTAAAACACCCCGGGGGGTTGTGCTGGTCAGCGGAGGCATGGACAGCGCCGTCACTGCCGCAATCGCGCGGTCCGAATGCCATGAGGTGTCCTTCTTGCATGTCCGCTACGGGGCGCTGACCCAAGATCGGGAACAGCAGTCCTTTGAGGCATTGACAGCCCATTTTGCTCCGGCGCAGTGCCTGATGACAGAGTGCCCTTCCCTCAAGGCGGTCGGAGGTTCGGCCCTGACTGATTCCAGTATAGGAATTCCCGAAGGGGATCCTGACCGGATCGGGATTCCGGTAACCTATGTCCCGTTCCGGAATGCACATTTTCTTTCCGTGGCTGTCTCCTACGCTGAGGTTCTGAAATATGACCGGATCTATATCGGGGCGGTGGAGGAAGACGGATCGGGTTATCCCGACTGCCGGAGAATCTTCTATGACGCATTCGAACAGGCTGCCCGTCTGGGAACGGCTCCATCGGACTCGACCCTTTCCATCCTGACCCCGGTCATCCATCTGTCCAAGGCAGACATCGTCAGGGAAGGGGTGCGGCTTGGAGTTCCGTTCGAACTCACATGGTCCTGCTACAAAAATGGTCAAAAAGCCTGCGGCCGTTGTGACAGTTGCGCTCTGCGGCTTCGCGGGTTTTCCCGGGCCGGTGTTTCCGATCCGCTGGAATACGATTGACAGACAGGCAATTCGGATAAGGTGGGATTGTCCCACCGACACGAGGGGTAGTTAACGCTGTGAACCAGTCTCTTGAGGAAAGGATGATCATATCATGACAAAAACGGAACTTCTGACCTCTGACCCAATGGCAAAAAAGACCTCCGCCGTTATTCTGGGTATTTTCGAGGAAACCAAAGGATTGGACCCCCTCGTGAAGTCAGCCGACCAGGCACTGGGAGGGGAAATTGCCCGCATGCAAAAAAATGGAGAAATCCGCGGGACATTTTCCGAAACGATCCTTCTCCCCACTTATGGAAAGCTTCCTGCCCGCTTCGTCATGATCGTGGGGCTCGGCAAAAAGGAGAAACTGACCCCGGAATCTCTCAGAAAGGCTGCCGGTTGTGCGGCATCGACCCTCAGAAGCCGGAATCTCACCGACTGCGTCAATACCCTGGCACTGGTGGGAACTGAGACCGCATCCGACGTCGAGGCCCTGGTGGAAGGAACTCTGCTCTCCCTTTACCGCTTTGATGTCTACAAGTCGGAGAAAAAGGATGAGCCGGCCTATGCCTTGAAGACGCTTTGGGTGGCCGTTCCGAAAAAGAATGAAAAATTGGCCGAAACCGGACGGTTGTATGGAGAAACGCTCTCCAGAAATACGATGCTGGCCCGGGATCTCGGGAATCACCCGGCCAATGTGGCGACTCCGACCATGATTGCCCAGACGGCGGAAAAAGAGGCCAAGAAGCGGGGGATCACCTATCTCTCCTACGACCGTGAGAAACTTGAGGGAATGGGTCTCAACGCCCTGGTCGGCGTTGCGAAGGGGTCGGACGAACCCGCCCGTCTGATCGTTC
>JAJZGM010000166.1 GCA_021828525.1 Nitrospirota bacterium
AGACAAAGCCGCCGACATGGCGATGGGCGAAGGTGATCTCCGGCTTCTTGAGGAGACGGGCGGCAATATTGTGGGCCACGACCCGGGCCTGCCGGACAGCGGTCTGGGCGGTGGGAGGGTAGGGTTTCTGCTCGAAGGGATCAATCGCGTGGGCATTGTCGCCCAGGATCCAGACATGGTCCATCGTCCGGGCCTCAAGCGTCGACCGGACAATGATCCGTCCCGAGGGGTCCTTGTCTATGGGAAGCTCCCGAACCAGGGGGTTGGTCTTGACGCCGGCCGACCAGACCAGCGTCGAGGCGAGGAAACAGGCCCCCGAGCTCAGCCGGAGGGTGGTCCCGTCCCAGGAGTCGAGACGGGTGCCGAGAAGGACCTCGATCCCGATCGACTCGAGGCGCCGGATGGCCTCGACCGAGAGCTTCTCCGGAAGGGAGGGCAGGATCCGGGAGGTCGCCTCCACCAGGACCACCCGGATCTCCTCCTTCGAAATCCGGCGGCCAAAGTCCCGCAGGAGTTCCCGGTGGGTGTATTCGTAGATCTCGCCGGCGAGCTCCACCCCGGTCGGGCCGGCCCCCACCACCACGAAGGTGAGCAGACCCCGCTTGACCTCGGGATCCTCCTCCCAGTAAGCCTGCTCGAACTTTCGGATGATGTGGTTGTTGACGCGGGTGGCGTCTTCGAGATTCTTGAGGGTGAAAGCTTTGCGCTCGAGCTCCTGGTTTCCGAAGAAATTGGTCTCGGAGCCCAGGGCGATCACCAGGTCGTCATAGGGAAGGGAGCGGTGCGTCGTGAGAACCTGGCGGTTCTCGAGGTCGATTCCTTCGACCATCCCCACATGGGCGTGAACCCGGGTCTTCCGGAAAATCTTGCGGATGGAGTGGGCGACATAGCGGGGTTCGAGGGCCCCGGTGGCCACGCTGTGGAGCATGGGAGTGAAGAGAAAGTAGTTCCGGCGGTCGACCACCGTGACCCAGACGTCGGGACGCTGTTTTCCCAAAAACCTGGAAAGATACACCGCTGTATAAAGCCCGCCGAACCCGGCCCCCAGAATCAGGATCCGGTAGGGCTTTTCCGCCTCTGCCTGTTTGGTCATCGTCCCTCCCCCTGGGCTCGAGCTCTCATTTACGGCTTCTGGAAAAAGCCGTTTTTTATGATTCTAACCGGAAGAGCGGACCGGATCAAAAATCCGACACCGAAAGCCCGGGCCTCACCCCCCTGATTGCGCGGACCTCCCGGGAGGTGATACAATAATCCTTTCGAGGAGGGAACTTCATGTCCCAGGGCCATCCGCAATACCCCATGGTCAACCACATGGGCCAGATCCTCATGATCGGCTTCGTCTTTCTTTTTGCCGGGGGTCTTCTGACACTCTTCCTTCAGTGGGTTTACAACCGGTTCATCCGCCGGACCCCTCCCCCCGAGTACACCGAAAAGCCGAAATTCTTCGACCGGGACTGATCAAACCCCGTTCACCGACCCTCATCCTTCGTTTCGTCACCTGGAGCCCCGATGTCTGATTCTCCCCGGGAGGCCGCCTCCCTGCCTCTTGTCGCCATTCTCGGCCGTCCGAATGTCGGAAAGTCGACTCTCTTCAATCGCCTTCTTGGCGAAAATCGGGCCATTGTGGAGGACCAGCCGGGAGTGACCCGGGACCGCCACTATGCCACCGTCACCCGGGGCCCCTGGACCTATCGCCTTGTCGACACGGGGGGGATCCTCTTCGGTGACGATCATCCTCTGGGAGAGGCGATCCGCAAGCAGGCCCTCTTCGCCCTCGAGGAGGCGGATGCCCTGATCTACGTCTTCGATGCCCGTGACGGATTCAATCCGATGGACAAGGACGTGGTAGACCGGATCCGCCAATCGGGAAAACCCGCCGTTTTCGCCGTCAACAAAAGCGACGCCCCGACCCGGGAGTCGATCCTCATGGCCGACTTCTACAAATACGGGGTCGACCCTCTCCGGCCGATCTCCGCCCTCCACGGACTCGGGATGGAAGAACTGCTCGAACCCTTCGCCTCCCTGCTTCCACGCTCAACCGAAATGGAGGACGACCCGGACCGGATGGTCCTCACGGGAGAATCGGAGGAGGAGATCCGGGAACGGATTCAAAGACGCCTGAGCGAGCCCGCCCGGATCGCCGTCATCGGACGGCCCAACACGGGGAAGTCAACCCTGATCAACCATCTCCTGGGTGAAGAGCGCCTGGTGACGAGCCCCCTTCCGGGAACGACCCGCGATGCCATCGACACCCTTGTCACCTGGCGGGACAAGCCCTACCGCTTCGTCGACACCGCCGGGATCCGCAAAAGAGGCAAGGTCGCCGAAGCCTCCGAACTCTACGGGATCATCCGGACCGAACGCGCCCTTATAAATGCCGAGATCGCGGTCGTCCTCGTCGCAACACCCGACGGCCTGACCGATGGAGATCTCCGGATCATCCGCCAGGTCATCGACATGCGCCGGGGGCTGATCATCGCCTTCAACAAGTGGGATGCGGTGGCCAAAGACGAGGCGCCCGACTTAGCCCTTCTGGGAGACCGCTACCCTTTCCTCTCCTTTGCCCCGGTCATGAATGTCTCGGGACTCACCGGACGCAATCTGTCCCAGATCTTCCGGCACATCGAAATGGTCCGGTCCTGGTACTACCGTCGCATCGGAACCAGCGACTTAAACCGGGTCATCCTCCCCGTCATGGCCCAGACCCCTCCTCCACGGCTCAAGACGGGCGCCGTCCGCGTCTACTATGCAACCCAGGTCCAGATCGCCCCCACCGTGATCCATCTCTTCTCCAACCGTCCCGATGGTCTCTCCCCCTCCTATCTCCAGTTCCTGACCCGGAAGATCCGGGCAAAATTCCCCTTTACCGGCGTTCCCTTTCTCCTGAAGCCCCGCGGAAGAAAGGAGGACTAAGTCCTCTCTTCAGTGATTTTTGTCACAGGGAATCCCTTGCGCCTGTCCAAAATGGGGGAGTAGACTTGAAATCCTGAAGGAAACGAAGGACACCCCAGACGAAAGGAGGATCCTATGGCTAAAACGATGAAGCGGACAGAGGTTGTCCTGGCGGGAGGGGTCTTTGTCCTGCTCGCTCTTTCGACCCCCGTCATGGCCCACCCCGGAGGAATGCCTCCTCCTGTCCATCCCCCTGTTCATCCCCCAGTTCACGCGACCATTCATCCCCATCACCCGGGAGCCGCCAACCTGGGGATCGTCCACATGAGTCCGACCCCCGCCAACTTCGGCCAAACGGTCTCGGGAGTCGCCACGACCCAGGGGCAGACCATTTCGCAAGACGCCAAATCGGGAATCACCGGCCAGTCGCTCTCGGGAATCGCCAGCCAGCACGGACAGATCGTCTCCGGAGTGGCGACGGGAACCCTCCCGCCTCCCCCACCTCCGGGAGTAGCCCCTCCCCCTCCTCCGCCCCCAGGAGGAGCACCTCCGCCCCCGCCACCACCGGGGGGAGCGCCGCCCCCTCCTCCGCCTCCAGGAGGAGGCCTTCCACCCCCTCCGCCGACTCCCTGACGGCAGGGCGACGACTTTTGTGAGCTCTTCCGGACCCGGGCACTTCCTCCGGTTGATTCATGCCGGAGGAAATGCCCCTCAAGGGGGGGCCGGTAAATTCTCTTTCAGTAGGAGTAATAGAATGAAAAGCCCTCGTAGCCACCGATCCCCGGCCAGACCGACGA
>JAJZGM010000010.1 GCA_021828525.1 Nitrospirota bacterium
TTGAGGAGCTGGGGCTTGTCCAGGTCTCCGGGGAAGGGGAGCTTTCGGCCCTTGTGGAGGCCGTTCTTGCTGAAAATACTGCAGAAGTTGCAGCCTACCGTGGGGGGAAGGATCGCCTGTTCGGTTTTTTTGTCGGGGCGGTCATGAAGAAATCCCGAGGGAAGGCCAATCCGGAAAAGGTCAACGAGATTCTCCGGGACAAGCTGAAAGGATAAGTCCATGCGTCTGTTTTTTGCTGCGCTTTTAATGGCGGCAGTCCTTCCGGCAACCACCGCCGCCTTCGCGGGGGATCCTTTTTCCTATCTTCCGATGGCTCCCATGGAGAAGACCTATGAGGGGCTGGGGGGCAAAATCCGGGTCGTCGAGACGGTCCGGCCACTTCCCCAAGCGGCCACCGCCCCCCGGACTGTCGAGGTTGTCCGGAAAATTGCCTACCTGAACTTCCCGGCGAAGACCATCATCTCCACCTTTTCCTTCGATCCGTCGACCGGAAACTATGCCAAGCTTTCCAGCACCTCGGCCTTCTCCAAGGCGGTTTTTCATTACCATCCGCCTCTCGTGCGCGTTCGTCTGCCCTTCCGGAAGGGAGACCACTGGGAAGGCGAAGATGGCCAGAACACCATTCACGACCGGGTGTGGGGGAAGGTCCGCATCACCCTTCCGGCAGGAACCTTCGTCTGCTGGGTGGTCCGCCGCAAGCTGACTTATGACCTCATCAGCCGTCGTTCAACCCAGGTCCTCTATGAGTATTATGCCAAGGGGGTGGGTTTCGTGGGGGAGGGAGGCTGGTCGGCCACCGGGAAATGGCACTGGTCAAAACGCCTTCTTTCCTTCAAAATGGGGACGGACCGATCCTGAGGACCTGGCCGGCAGCCTGTCCCAACCTGTTCAGGAGAGACCCATGGCTTTTAGAACCCGGACCCAGGCCGTCCTGTGGATCGCTGTCGCGATGATTCTGGGGGGGGCGCTCTCCTCTCTGGGCGGCCGCTGGCTGGAGGAACGGCCTGGCTTCTGTCTTTCCTGCCATGAAATGACGTTTTACGGGAAAACCTGGCAAGAATCGGGGGCGGCGAAGAAGCATGGACGGTGCATCGATTGCCATTCGGGTCGTGGAATCGTCGGGGCGGTCTCGGCCCAGATGACAGGGATCGTGGAACTCGGAACCCATTTTCTGGGTCATCCCAGACCCAGATTGGCCTACGGACCGGGAGTTGTTCCGAACGAAAACTGCATCAAGTGTCATGTTCACGGCTATATCCGCTCCGCGCACAAGGATTTCGATTATCGGTCCCATGAATGCGCCTACTGCCACAATCATTTCAAAGACCGGAACTTTTCCGGAGAAATCCCGCTCTCGATGGAGCGATACCAAGAACGATTCGCGAAGGGAGATGTCAATGAGTGAGATCGATCGTATTCATGGCCGGGAGGTTCTCGATTCCCGGGGAAACCCCACTGTCGAAGTGGAGGTGACCCTTGCATCGGGGGCCACCGGGCAGGCGATCGTTCCCTCGGGCGCATCGACCGGCGCCAAGGAGGCGCTTGAGCTCCGGGACCATGATCCTGAACGCTTCGGGGGAAAGGGCGTCCGCAAGGCCATCGAAAATGTCGGAGGGCTCATTCGGGATACCCTCGAGGGCCTTCCGGCCGAAGACCAGGCCTTGATTGACGAGACTCTGATTTCACTCGACGGGAGCGAAAACAAGTCAGTCCTGGGGGCCAATGCCATGCTGGGAGTCTCCATGGCGGTGGCGAGGGCCGCCGCGGCCGAACGGGCCCTCGATCTCTACCGGTGGCTGGGCGGAGCCCTGGTCCGGACGCTCCCGACGCCCTTCATGAACGTGATCAACGGGGGAGCCCATGCGGACAACAATCTCGATTTTCAGGAATTCATGATCGTTCCCCATGGTGCGGAAAGTTTTTCGGAGGCCCTCCGGACGGGTGCCGAGGTCTTTGCCGCCCTGAAGGGGGTTCTCAAGGCCCGGGGGCTCACCACGCTCGTGGGGGACGAGGGGGGATTTGCACCCTCCCTGTCCTCCCATGACGAAGCCTTTGACCTTCTTCTGATGGCGATCGAGAAGGCCGGTTATCGCCCGGGAGAGGAGGTCTCCCTGGCTCTTGATGCGGCCTCGTCGGAGTTTTACAGGGACGGGGTCTATCTCCTGGACGGGGGGAAAAGACGTGTCAGCTCGGGCGAGCTCGTCGATTATTACGAGGAGCTCGTGACGAAATATCCGGTCGTCTCCATTGAAGACGGTTTGGCGGAAGATGACTGGGACGGGTGGATCGCCATGACGAAACGCCTGGGATCCCGCGTCCAGCTGGTAGGAGACGATCTTTTCGTGACTAACCCCTCCATTCTTGCCGAGGGTATAAGAAACGGGGCGGGAACAGCCGTTCTGGTCAAGCTCAACCAGATCGGGACCGTGACCGAAACGATCGAAACGACCCGGCTGGCCCTTTTCCACCGAATGGGGGCCATGATCTCCCACCGGTCCGGTGAAAGCGAGGATACCTTTATTGCTGATCTGGCCGTGGCCACGGAAGCTGGCCAGATCAAGACAGGGTCCTTGGCCCGGGGGGAACGGACAGCCAAATACAACAGACTTCTCCGGATTGAGGAGGCTCTGGGGGACACGGCCCGGTATGCCGGCCTTTCCCTCGTCCGGCGGGGGTAGGACAGACCGATGGGAGGGCCCGTGAAAATGGAGACCCGGGAAAAGGGCAAGGGCCAGCTGTGGTTTTACTGGGCCGTCGGGGCCGGCCTCTGGATCTGGACGGTGTCGGCCCTTTTCTCGGGAACGACCGGGGTTGGGCCGCTTGTCTCCTATTTTTTCAAGGAAAGGGAGGCCCTCCATGCCTTGGTCCGGATCGATGAACGAGTCCGGGTCCTCGGGGGTCGGGTGCAATCCCTTCGGTCCGATCCCTTTGCCATGGAGCGACAGGCCCGTGAACGGGAACATCGCCTCCGGCCGGGGGAAATTCTTGTCCTGCCCCGGGGGGAATCCCGGTAATGTCATTGATTTTTGAGTTGAAAGTGCGTTAGGATCGAAACTTGTTGTGTTCAATCCAAAGAAGAGTCGCGAAGGCAGGTCTTGCGACAGGCAACGGTCCAGTGTGTTGGAGGAACCTTTCCGGTAATGCCGGAAGTTTTTCCTGGGAGAAAACGAGCGCATGTCAAGTGTCATCAAGAAGCGTCGGAAGAAGATCCGGAAACACAAGTACAAGAAACTTCGGAGACAATCCCGTCACAAGAAGAAGTAGCAACGGGCAGAGACAGCAGGAAGGGGATCGGTCGTGAACGAACGGAGGCTGGTCATAGGGGGAACGTTTTTCCTGTTCCTTGTTTCATCCGGCATTGTCACCTATGAACAGATCCAGATCGGAAACCTGCAAGGGGAACTTCGCCACATGAAGATCCTCATGAGGGCCGGCGTGCGTTCAGTCCCATCTCCTTCCGCTTCCTCTCCCTCCGAACCCGCGAAAAATCCCTCCGGCGTTGCAAGCTTCGAGTCCGATACCACCAATACCGCCATGGGAATCAAGGATTTTTCCCCTCTTCTTCCCCCCATGGTTTCCCAAGGCCGGCGTCTGGCCCTGACACACCGGTCCCAGGTCCGCTTTGTTGCCTACCATCTCGTGGTCTTTGAACTTCAGGACGAAAAAGGCCATACGATTCCCGCTCTCTTCAATGTCGAAGATCCGGAAACCTCTGTCTCCTGGCGTTATCTCTATTCCTTTTCCCCTCGATAACCGACCTCTTCAAGCCCTTTCCTATCCCGAAACCCAGACATCAAACAGTCCTCCGGCCCCCCCTTCCTCGTCTTTTCAAGGAGTTTATCGCCTGGATTGTCTGCCAGAGTCCTGCATCGACGAATGCTTCGCCGACGGTATGACCCTTTAGACTGGCCTCCTCCGGCCAAGGGGGATTTGTATTGAAGGGAGAAGGGGCCCTTTTGAAGGAGGGCCCCCGGGATTTCAGAGTCCAGGAGGCTCGGGTTGTCCCTTTATTCCTGTCTTTTCCAGAGTCTTTTGGGGTCCCACAATCACGGTGACGAAGGTCTTTCCCCGAAGGAGTTTCTGACCGGCGGCCAGAGCCGAGGCTTGGGTAACCTGGCGGACCTTCTCGGGGTAGTCGGTGAAATAGGTGAGGCCGAGATTGTCGCTCCAGACGACGAGAAGGAGGGAGGCGAGCTTCGATGTGGTGTTCATCAGGAAGGGGAAGCCTCCGATCAGTTCATTCTTGACCGCCTCAACCTTTTCAGGGGAGGGTGGGGTCTTTGTTGCCATGTCAAGAACGGAATCCATTGCCTTGATCACCTTTGCGGTATTGGGGGCATGGGTCTGGAAATTGACCAGAAATGGCCCGGGATAGCGTTCGGCGTCGAGGCCGGTGTGAATGTAATAGACAAGTCCCATCTTTTGCCGGATGACCCGGTTTAACGTGGAGGTATTTGTGGCCCCGAGAACCATATCGAAGACGAGGGCATTGTAGAAGGAGGGATCCTCGCGGGCAATTCCCGTGGTCCCGTAGAAGACGGTCGATTGCCGGAGTTCAGGCTTGTTGATCAGATAGACGCCCGCCCGGGGTGAAAGAGAGGAGGGCCGGTTCGGGGGGGACCCAGTCCGGGATATCGGGCCCCATTTTCCGAAATACCGTTTGGCCAGGCTCAATCCCTCAGACGGGGTCAGGTCGCCGGCCAGAACCAGGACGGAGTGGTCAGGCCGATAGTGGACGGAGATGAAATCGACCAGGTCCTGGCGGGTGATTCCCTTGACGGAGGCGGCTGTTCCCGAGGAGGGATGGCCATAGGGGCCTTGGCCAAAGAGCAGACGGTAAAAAAGGTTGGTTCCCCGCGGACCGGGATGGCTTTCCGCATCGATCAGCGAGGCTATATAGTTCGCCTTTTTCTGGTCAAACTCTGCCTGGGGGAAGGTTGGAGCAGCGATCATCTCCGAGGCGAGGGAAAGGAGAACCGGTGTCTCCGTGGTGAGGCTGTCTCCGGAGACAGTGGTCATGTCCCGGCCGGCTGAGGCCTCAAGGGATCCCCCGGAACTGTCGATCGTCCGGAAAATCGAGAGGGCGTCATGAGTTTTCGTACCACGTTCAAGAAGACTTGCGGCAAGGGAAGCCGTTCCAGCTTTTCCCGGAGGATCTTCCGCCGAACCGGCTCTCAGGCCGATGCGAAATGAGATCAATGGAAGGTCAGGACGGGGAACCACGTAGACTTCCAGACCATTCGGGAGGGTTGTCGAAAAAATTTTCGTGTGCATCGCCGGAACGGGATAGCTGGCGATGGCGGAGGTTTTGGCCGTTCCGGGTTGTTTCCCGGCAATGGACCCGGGAGAGGGAGCATGGGCGCAGGAGGCCAGAAAAAGCAGGGCGGACAGGAAAATGCGCGGAGAAGGTCGGAGGTTCGTCGGGAATTTCCATGGGGCCATGTGAGTCTCCTTTGATGGAAGAATCTCCCGAAAGAAGGGATTCTCCTGTCTGTGTTCTATCGGACGATCCTGCCCGGGCGTGAAAAAGAAGGATGACTAAGGGGGCCTGTCGGAAACAGATAGCCCACAGTTTCGTTGCTGGTTCGAAGATACTTTCTGGCCACGCGCCTGACATCCTGGGCCGAAACAGACTGGATGTTCCGGACGTAGTCCGTGAGGTAGGACATGGGGATCCGGTCGGCGGACATCATGCCCAGCATCATGCCCATTCCGAAGGCCGACTCCTGGTTCATGACGAATTGGGTCAGGATCTGTTTTTTGGCGGAATCGAGGAGTTCCGCCGAGACCAATGAGGTTCTCACCTGGCGGATCACGGCATCGAGGCGTTTCTTCAGGATGGGCGGAGAGGCTTTCGGCAATCCCTGAGCATAGAAGTAAAACAGTCCAGGATCGGCCGTCATCGGGTCATAGGAGCCTTCGGCATCCACGGCCACGGGGTGGCGATAGATCATGTCCTGGTAGAGGAGGGAGGTTCGCCCTCCGGAGAGGACCTGGGCCAGGACGACGAGCCTCATGGCGTCAGGGCTCCGGAAGTTGGGCGTATGAAAGGCCATCATGGTGATGGGAAGCATGGCCGGCTTCCTGACGACGGTCATCCGGAGACGGCGCTGGCGGGGTTCCCCCGGAATCCGGCTTTTGGGAAGATGTCCCGGGGGAATGGCACCAAAATATTTTTCGACCTTGGCGGTGAGGGTTTTTTCGTCGATTGGGCCCACGACCACGATGGTCGCGTTATTTGGCATGTAATGGGCCCGGTAGTAGTTCCTTATATCATTCCGGGTCGTGTGCTTTATATCCCCTTCCCAGCCGATGACGGGGTTATGGTAGGGATGGACGGCATAGGCCGTGGCATAGACTTGCTCGACAAGCTTCTGGGTCGGATCATCATAGTCGTTCCTGCGTTCTTCAAGGACGATGTTTCTTTCGCGTTCCACCTGGTCGGGGGAAAGAAGGAGGTGGGTCATCCGGTCGGATTCGATGGCCAGGGGAAGACGGATCTTGTCGGGAGCAACATTTTCGAAATAGGCAGTAAAATCGTAGTCAGTGAAGGCGTTCAGCTGTCCCCCCACCCCATTGATCAAGGTATCGAGTTTTCCGTGGGGGAACTTTTTGGTTCCGGTGAACATCATATGTTCGTTGAAATGGGAAATCCCGGTTCTCCCCCGGTGTTCGTTCCGGGAGCCCACACGGTACCAGATCTGGAAGGTCAGGGTCGGGCTATAGGGATCGTTGACCGTGACAAGGGTCAGGCCGTTTTTGAAATGGTGGATGTGGGGTGTCAGGGCCAGTTTGAGAGGGGTCTGGATCTCCTTTGCCGGGGATGAGGCAGCCCGTGCGAAAGAAGGTGTAAGAAAAAAAGTCGTGACGAGAATAAAAAGGAGGTATTGTCCGAGAAGCGAGGTTCGGGGAAAACGAAAAACCATGGTCGGGCTCCCTTTTGCAAGGTGAAAATCGGTGGATTCGACCGTCCGGGAGGGGATGGGGGAGAAAGGCCTTGGATCTCTTCCCCCTCCCCCAAATTATTTCAGGACGGGAACCTGGCGCTTCTCTTCCAGGTCGAGGAGCCGGACCCAGGTGGTGATGTCGGTCCGGGAGGGATCGAGGCCCTGGAGAACGGAGGTGAACCAAGCCTTTTTTTCCGGTGTGTCGGGAGCGGCAGACTCGTAGAGCGTGTTGAAGGCTTCGACGGCGTCAGGGGAGAGGGCCTTGGAAAACCTTTTCCAGAGCTCGGCGTAAACGGTTTCGTCGGATGAGTGTGTCTGAACGAGCCTGGCAAAATCCTCGGCGGAAATCCCGATGTGCCCAAGGAACATCTGGTCGAGCGGACAGTTGTATTTGTATTCACCCAAGGTTCCGGCGTTGTTGGCCCGGGCCTTGTCGATGATCCTCTTGAGATGGTCGATTCCATGGAGTCGGTCGACCGGACTTCTTGGAAAGTGTTTGCTCAGATCCATAGCCATACCTCCTCGGACTGTCCTCATTGATCGGAGACCGTGACCTGCACGTGACAGGGAAGAAACCGTTCAATTGTCGAGGATAACACAGGAGGAGGGTTCGGGAAAGGGAGAAGAGCCGTGTCAAAAGGGGACAAGCGGAAGGCGGGACAGGAAAGGGGTGACTGCTCCTTTGATTGGACCCGTCTACCCTGGCCCAAATTGCCCTTTTGAAAAATTCGGTCTATCCTGTAGGCGGGTTTGGATGCGAAGAGGGAAATGCCACCGGGTTTTCCGGACCACCGACCCTGACAACGCTGATCAAAAGGAGTTGCGCCTTGACCCTTCTTGTCCTGGTTCTTCTGTCAACCATCGTGATTGCGCTGGGAGGCGTCTCGATCTCCCTCGGACTCGGAATCCGCCATCCGGTCAGGGGAGCCGTGGCCCTGACCATCGGCGGACTGGTCGTTCTGGCCGGCATGACCCTCATGTACAAGGCTCTTCAGCACAAAAAGCTAGCCGGCCGGGCGGACAGCGTCATCGTCAATGCGGAGCACTACTTCAACTATCGAAACAGGCATCTAGTTCGGCAGCCGACCAACATCCGGATAAAGGGTTCCGGGGGGCCAGTCAAACCAGGCCAGAAGCCGGTTGTCAAGGGTCCCTAGGCCTCGGTTCCGGTGACGTTTTTCGAGGGCGACCATTTCGCGCTCTTCCCGTTGGGACTGATGGCGGAAATGTCTTGCCCAGCTGATGACGCGAACGACATAGCGTTCGACGGAGTGGGCTCCCCGGCTGTTCACATATCCCCCGTGACGCCACCGGGGCCTTCCGGCATTGTAGGCGGCCACGGCATCGGCCCCGTACGGATGCTTTTGCAGGAGCCAGGAGAGATATCGCACTCCGTAGGTCAGATTCACGGAGGGATCGTAGAGAGTGTTGATCGACCCTCGAAGCCCCATCCAGCGGGCTGTCCGGGTCGTAATCTGCATCAGTCCCAGCGAGACATCATTAATGCGTTCCTCAAAGCGGCTTTTCCTTGGATCGAAGCTTGACTCCTGGGCGACGATCCCGGCCACGAGAACGGGATTGATATGATGTCTGCATGAAATTTGTGTGATAAGGTGCGAATAGGGAACGGTCGGAGAGAGAAGATGGGCACTTAGGCACCAAGCCACGGATTGATGAATCATCCAGTTCAATGCGCAACCTCCTGATGAGGGTAGCTGATCCGTTCCCGCGCAGGCGTGATCTTTATCCCCGGACAGGGGAAGCGAAATCATGCCTTGGTCTCCATCGAGCCGGTGATCCGACCGGATTCCGGCGCTCCCTGCGGGGTGCATGGCCCCACGGAAGTGTAAAAAAAATCCTGATTCGATGGCAGGAACGATTGATGGGTTTAGTATAGCTCCTGACTTGTCTGAAGTCAAGAAAAATGTTATTTGATGCTAATATGTTGATATGAAAAGAAATGTTTTTTTTCGTACTGTGATCACCGTCACAAAATGCTGAGGTTGTTGATTTATAAGGATTTTAATCAAATTAAATGATTCATACTCCGGATCGCTGGTTATCGAAGGCAGGATTGGCCTCTCGCCGCGAGGTTCTTGAATGGATCACTGCCGGCCGTCTCACCCTGAATGCCCGCCCTGTGGTCTCCGACCGACCCGTTTCCTCCCCCGGCTCTCGGCCGGAATGCATGCTTCTGCCCCCTTTCTTTCTCGACGGCCAACCTCTTGTTCCCCCGCCTCCTTTGCTCCTGGCCTTGAACAAGCCCAGAGGAATTCTGGTAACCCGGACCGATCCCCGGGGCCGTCCCGTGATCGGGGATATTGTCGGGGCGAGTTCATGGGGAGCTCCGGGTTACGGGTCTATCCGGCCGATTGGGCGTCTTGACCAGGCCTCGGCGGGCCTGATTCTCCTTTCGAACTATCCTGAACTTTTCAGTGATTTTCTCGATCCCTCCTCACGCGTTCAACGGATCTACCGGGTTCAGATCTCTCCGGTACTCCGGGATGAGCACCAGACACTGTTTTTCTCGGGAAGGGCAGGGGAGGCTCCCGGATACGGGAAGATCGAGGTCTTTCCGGAACGGAGATCCCTCCGTTCGGAATGGATTCACGTCTGCCTTTCGGAGGGCCGGAACAGGGAGATAAGAAACTTCCTCGCCTGGTATGGATACCGGGTCCTTCATCTGATCCGGCTGGCTTTCGGGCCCTACGTTCTGGGCGAAATTCCTCCAGGCACAATCTCGGATATCTCCGATCGGGCCGGGGAGGCCGGGGTCCGGTGGGTGATATGGAGAAGGGCCGACTGACACGGGCGGAGCCTTGACAGGCCAAAAATCCAAGATATATTTTGAATTGAAAGGAAACACAGACTATGAAAGATCACGGACAATCACTGTTGCCGGGTTTCAGACCGGCCTCGAAAAAGGAGAAAGCCATGGCGACTCTACTGCGTTGGGATCCCGTCAAGGAGTTCGACGATCTTGCCCGCCGTTTTACCCCTTTCATGCTTCGGAATCCGGAGGCCCGTTTGGAAGAGCGGCAGGCAAGGAAAGCGGTCGAATGGGCCCCGAGTGTTGATATCTCCGAAGAAGAGGGAGCCTATGTTGTCAAGGCCGAACTGCCCGAAGTTCAAAAGGAAGCGGTCAAGGTTGTGATCGAGAACGGCGTCCTGACCATCTCGGGAGAAAGAACGCGGAGTACTGAAAAAACGGGTGTCAGGTATCATCGGGTAGAAAGGGAATATGGGGCATTTTTGCGCTCCTTCACCCTTCCCGAGGATGCCGACCCCAAAAAGATCTCCGCCAACATGAAAGACGGGGTTCTGACAGTCCGGATCGAAAAGCTGGCGGAGGCGAAACCCCTTGCCGTCGAAATCAACGTCGAATGACGGCGGGGACAAAAAGCTTGGTTCGGGTTTGAGCCCGTGCATGATCCCTTTTTGAAGGGACCAGAAATCCTGTAAGGATGGAGGGGGACCGAGTGTCCCCCTTTTTTTTGGGGACCAAGGTGATTTTGTGCGATAATCTCCCCTGTGTGACGGCTCCTCCGTGTGAGGGGGGTGCCCTATCGGCCAATGCCGGAAATTTACGGGAGGTTTTTTGTACAATTTTCCAGAGGATACAGAGACGTTTTCTCCCGGATTTGCCCTCTTCGACTCCGGTATGGGGGGGCTGTCCGTCCTTCGACATTTTCTTGACCAATTCCCCCAGGATGATTTCCTCTACTTAGGCGACATGGCACGCTTTCCCTACGGGTCAAAGTCCCGGGAGACCATCCGGAGATTTGCGCTCGAGGATGCCGCCACCCTGATGGCATTCCGGCCGAAGACCCTTGTGGCCGCCTGTTTTACCGTTTCCAGTCAGGCCCTTGATGACCTCGTCGAGTTCTGTGCTCCTGTGCGGGTCGTCGGCATGGTGGAGGCGGGGGCACGCGCGGCCTTGTCCAGAACGAGAACAGGACGTGTCGGGGTCCTCGGGACGGAAGGAACAATTCAGAGCGGGGCGTATCCGGCCGTGTTTCGCCGCCTTTCGGGGCAGGAGCCGGAGGTCTTTGGAGTGGCGTGTCCCCTCTTTGCCCCCATGGTTGAGGAAGGGTGGATCGACGGGGATATCCCGGAGAGTATTGCCAGGGAATACCTGTCCGTATTTCTGGAGAGCCGGACGTCCGGAGTTGATACCGTCATCCTGGGCTGCACCCATTATCCACCCCTCCTTCCTCTTCTGACCCGCCTCTTTCCTGAGATGGCCTTCATCGATCCGGGGCTCGAGCTTGCAAAATCTGAAGTCGAGGCCCATAACGTAAAGGAGCGGAAGGGAAAGGGACAGGTCTCCTATCTGGTGACCGATGGCCGTGAGCGATTCCAGCGTGTCGGCCAACACCTTCTGGGAAGACATATCGAGAATGTGCATGAGGTCACCATCAATTCGGGTGACCTTTCCATGGTTTACAGTCAGGGAGGTCTGAGTGAGAAGTGACGGAAGAAGTCAGGAGCAGTTGAGGACGCTTGTCATCGAGCCCGCACCAAACAGATATGCCGAAGGATCGGCCGTAGTCAAGATGGGTTTCACTCATGTTCTGACCACTGTCAGCATGGAAGAAAAGGTTCCGCCGTTTCTCAAGGATCAGGGCCGGGGTTGGGTGACGGCCGAGTATGGAATGCTGCCACGGTCCACCCACGAGCGATCTCCGAGGGAGGCGGCCCGCGGCAAGCAGAGCGGCCGGACCCAGGAAATCCAGCGTCTGATCGGGCGTAGTCTTCGATCGGTGGTGGACTTCGAAGGAATGGGAGTCCGGACAGCGACAGTGGACTGCGATGTGATCCAGGCCGATGGGGGAACGCGGTGCGCCTCGATTGGAGGAGCCTTCGTGGCCCTGGCTCTCGCCTTCTCCAATCTGAAAAAGGCCGGAGTCATCGGAGGGATCCCTCTCAAGGACTATCTCGCGGCTGTTTCCGTGGGCATCGTGGAAGGGGAGCCCTGTCTTGATCTGTGTTATACGGAAGATTCGACGGCCGATGTGGACATGAATGTGGTCATGACCGGACGGGGCGAGCTGGTCGAGGTACAGGGGACGGCCGAACACCGTTCCTTTTCAAGAAAAGACATGGACCGCCTCCTGGATTTGGCCTGGAAGGGAATCTCAGAAATTGTCGACCTCCAGAGACGGCTCGTCTCTCTCGGATGAGGCCCAGAGAAAAAGGATCCGGGACTTCGAATCCCTCCTTGGCCGGACCGATGCCAGAATTACCTGTCAGGAATTGAGAGAGATCCTTTCCGGTAAGAATGGAAAGGAGAGGGCGGGATCGCAGGGTATTCTCCTTGATGTCCGGGAGGAGTGGGAATACCGGTTTGTCCGATTTCCCGAGGCCATCCACATCCCCTTGTCCCGGTTGCCTGACAATCTCGACAGCATTCCCAGAGATCGACAAGTCATCGTTTACTGTCACACCGGGATACGCTCCCTTCTGGCCTGTTACCTGCTTATTCAGAACGGGTTTCCGAATGTCAGAAACCTGGAGGGGGGAATCGATGAATTTGCGCGGATCTTGGGACCCGCTATCCCCCGGTACCGGCTGGAAGAAGGGCGACGTCCCCCCGCAGCGGTTCTGGCTGAAAACGTCCGTGGGGAAGGAAGAAGTCTCCATAATCCTTGGGGAGAGGGGGTTTCGGGGAGGATTTTCCTTTGAACGGGGCCAAGGACTTGTTCTCGACCGTAAAGTCCGGTATGATTTTAACTGATGTCTGAAAAATACCTCCGTTTGTCCATGCTGCAACCGATCTATTCCGCGAAAGACCCGGCGGATACCCGAAGAGAGCCAAAGAGGACCTCTGAAATGCCCCGTCCCGATCTCAGGAACCCCCTGAAGGGGAGGCCGGACAATCCTGTCCAGGTCGCTCCGGAAAAGTTATGATCACCCTTTCGGGAATTTCCAAGCACTACCCCACCAAAACGTTATTTTCCGATCTTTCTCTCCGGATTTCGCTCCGGGAACGGATGGCCCTTGTCGGTCCGAACGGAGCAGGAAAGTCTTCCCTGATGAGAATCCTGGCCGGGGTGCTGGAACCCGACGATGGAGTCGTCAGCATGCCTCCCGGATACCGGGTCGGCTATCTTCCCCAGGAAGTCGTCATCGAAGGGGAGATCACCTCCGTCGGGTGCGTCATGAGCGGAGATGCCGAGCTCATGGGTCTCGAGGAGGAGATGCGACTCCTGGAGAAGAAACTTGAAGCCGGGGAGACGCGGGTTCTGAACCGCTACGGAGAGGTCCAGGCGCGGTTCGCCCTTCTCGGGGGGTTCGAGCAGGAAACGACGGCGAGGAAGGTCCTGGCCGGACTGGGCTTCGATCAGGCCCGGATGAATGCCCGCGTCTCCGACCTCTCCGGGGGATGGAGGATGCGTGTGGCCCTGGCCAGGACCCTGGTCACGAACCCGGATCTCCTTCTTCTCGACGAACCGACCAACCATCTCGACATTCCGTCGATCGAATGGCTGGAAGCCTTTCTCCTCGATTACCCGGGTGCGGTCCTCCTGATCTCCCATGACCGGTCCTTCATGAATGGGGTCGTGGGGGGTGTGATTGAACTGTCGGGGGGGAAGGCCACCGTTTTCACAGGCAATTACGATGCCTACCTGGCGGAGAAGGAACGGCGGGCTCTGGCTCTCGACGCGGCCATCGCGCGTCAGGAGGAGGAGATCGCCAAAACCCAGGAATTTATTGACCGGTTTCGCTCCAAGGCAACCAAGGCCACCCAGGTTCAAAGCCGCATCAAGGCCCTCGAGAAGATCGAACGTCTGGAAAAGGATGCGACAGAGAAGACTGTCCGCTTTACCTTCCCGGCGCCCGTGCGCTCGGGAGAGATTGTCGCAACCTTTTCGGAGATCGAAAAGTCCTATGACGGCCGAATGATCGTTCATCCGTTCGACTGGGTCGTCCGGAGGGGCATGAAGGTGGCCCTTATCGGCCCGAATGGCGCCGGAAAATCGACCCTTCTCAAGATTATGGCAGGAACGGTGGTTCCCGATGCGGGAACCTACCGGACAGGGACGGGCGTCACCACAGCCTATTATTCCCAGCACCAGCTTGAGATCCTCGATCCCTCCCACACAGTCCTGGCCAGCATGGAGTCTGTGGCCCCCGATTCCGAAAGCCAGACCCGGATCCGGGGCCTCCTTGGCGCCTTCCTTTTCCGGCACGAGGAGGTCTTCAAAAAGGTGGGGGTGCTGTCGGGGGGTGAAAAGAGCCGGTTGGCCCTGGCCAGGCTCCTCCTCGCCCCGGCCAACCTTCTGCTGCTTGACGAGCCGACCAACCATCTTGACCTTCCCTCACGCGAGGCGCTTGTCACCGCCCTGGAGGCCTACAGGGGAACGTTGGTGTTCATTACCCACGACCGCTATGTCATTGAAAAGATCGCCACCGATATCATTGAAGTCCTCCCCGGTTCCATCCGGCTTTTCATGAATCACCGGTTCGAAACCTATCGTGCCAAAAGGGACGGCGTCCTGAATGCCTCCACTCCGGTCCCTCAAGGGATTGGCAAGACCTCTGCCTCACCCTCCGGAAATCCCGTTGTCGAAGAAGAGGATCCGGGACTGATCGAGAAGCGCCTTTCCTGGGTTGAAAAGGAAGTTCTGGAGCTTGAAGAAGAGGTGAAGAGGCTGACGGAGGTCTCGTCAGGCTCAGGGGCAGATGCGCGACGGGCCTCATCGAAGCTCTCCGTCGCCAGAAGAAAACTGTCGGACAGAACCGCCGAGTGGGAACGTCTCGGCAGTTTGCTAGAACGATCCGTCCAGCGGCCTTCCTGACCCTTTTCATTTGGGGGGGATCGGGAATGGCAGGGAGAATATGAAGAAATGAGTTCTGCCAAAACCGACTCCATCTTGAAAGAGTCCATATGCCCTGTGACAATTTTTTACCACCGGAATTGTTCCGACGGATTCGGGGCGGCCTGGGCCGCGTGGAAACGCTTTTCCGGAAAGGTTCCCCTTTCTTTCATTCCCTACAATTACGGGGATTCGATTCCGGAGATTCCGTCGGGCCACGATGTTTTCGTTCTTGACCTCTCCTTCGATCCCGATTATCTGGCCCGGCTCAGGGAGAAGGCCCATCATCTCGTTCTCCTCGACCACCACAAAAGTGCCATGGAAAAGATCCAGCCGCTCTATCCCGGAGATCCCGATATCGTTTTCGACATGAGCCGGTCGGGGGCCATGATCGCATGGGAGAGATTCTTTCCGGGGGAACCGGTTCCCAACCTGATTCGTTATGTCGAGGATCGGGACCTTTGGCGCTGGAGTCTCCCCCTCTCCCTTGAGGTCACGACAGCCATGGCCTCCTATGCCTTTGACTTCGAGGTGTGGGACACGCTTTGCCGGACCCTCGGATACGCCCCTCTCTCCGCAGACAATCCACTCGTGGCCGAAGGACGGACCATTCTCCGTTACCAGTCGATGCTTATCAAGACAGCCATCCGGGAAACGGGAGTTTGGGGACGATTTTCATCCGGAGAGAGGGCCTTTTTTGTCAACTCTCCCCTCCTGACCTCTGAGATCGGGGGGGCCATGAAGCCGGAGACGCCCTTTGTCGTGATCTGGTCACTCAGGAAGGACGGCCGTTTTTCCTACAGCCTCCGGGCGACCGAAGGAGGGCCTGATCTTTCAAAAATCGCCTCCCGGTATGGCGGAGGGGGCCATGCCAAGGCGGCGGGGTTTCTGTCCGAGCTTCCCGTCCATGAGGTGGAAGGAGCCGATGGCCGGCTCTCCCCGGTCTTTTGCGATAATTCCTCCTCAAGGGAGAAACGGGATGGGTGAGGATGCCTGTCTCGTTCTCCATCTCGGGACAGGGAATCCCCACAAAATGCAGGA
>JAJZGM010000167.1 GCA_021828525.1 Nitrospirota bacterium
TAGAGAGAATCGAAGGCGGTGCGGATCTGGTCATTCCCTCCCGTTTTCTTCCCGGGGGATCCGACGGTGGTCTTACACTTCCCCGAAAGCTCGTCTCCCTTGTCGCCCGCCTGGTGGCCCGAATCCTGCTCTCCAGGGTCCGTCCCGTCTCCGATCCGACGGGCGGAGTCTTCATGGTGAAACGGGAGGTCCTGGCGGGGGTCGTCTTCGATGCCGGAAGCTGGAAGATCCTGATCGAGATCCTGGTCCGGGGATGCTACGCCCGGGTTATCGAGATCCCCTATCGGTTCCGGGCCCGGGATCTCGGAACCTCCAAGATGTCCACCACGGCCCAGATGGACTACCTCCTCCACATCCTGCGTCTTTTTGCGGGTCTGGGACCCGGGGGACAAAAGGCGCCCTGCGCAAAGACCCCTGTCTTCGACCGGATCTCATCCTGATTTTTTTCACTCTCTCCCTCTTCCAATGGGGTCCAGAATATTGCCGTTCTTTCGTGAGATCTGTACACTGGTAGACATTTGTCGGCCTCTCCGGACCTCATCGTCCGGAAGTCACGCGTCCGTCGACTCCATCATCCCAAAATCCCGGAGATTGCCTTGAACCGATCCTCGAGCCCTTCCTCCCGCTGGCCCCTGGTCGCGGTCCTTCTGATCGTCGGAACCTTCGCGGCCTCTGTCACCCACATGAAGAAGAGCGCCAACTCTCCGGCCGGAACAGAGGCCTCTTCACCGGCCCCGTCCGCTCCCGCTCCGGCCTCCGGAAGCCCGGCGGGAGCCCCGGCGTCCCCTGCGGCGACACCCCCGGTGTCTGGTCCTGGAACCTTCTATCCCTCCCAGGGCCATGCGCACTGGGACGAATCCCGCCTGAAGGACTTCAAATACAACAGCAATCCCCCCACCTCCGGCCCCCACGAGGAGGTCTTCGCCGACGGCTACATTTCGAAGACTCCGCTTTCCAACGCCATCCAGGCCCATCTCCTGGAGCACGGCAATGTCCTGATCCAGTACAACTGCACCTGTCCCTCCCTGGTCAGGAAGCTCACGGAGATCTCCCGCTCCTTCGACACCTACAATCCCCAGATGGCGATGGAGATGGGCAAGGCCGTCCTGATCGCCCCCAATCCGACGATCAAAAAGAACCGGATTGCGCTGACCGCATGGACGAGGCTCGAGATGCTGGGTCATTTCGATGAGCAGGCGATCAAGGCCTTAATCACCGCCTGGCTCGGAAACGACCGCAACAGTCGACAATAACGGCAAAGGGCCGGGACCCGGGGCCTCTCCTCGGCTCTTGATAGCGCGGAAATATGGACCCCGCCTCCCGGCGGGTGTAGAATGATCCGGTGACGCCAGCATCATTATTTGATCAATCAATTAACGGTGGGAGGAGCCCCCGGGTCCCTCTCTCTTAGCATGACAAGGAAATCCTCGGGATATGTGGCTCGTACGTATCGCCATGAAGCGGCCCTACAGCATTTTCGTGCTTTCGGCCGTCATCTTCATCGCCGGGACCCTGGCCTTCTTCCGGATGAAGCTCGACATCTTTCCGGTGATCGACATCCCCGTGGTGAACGTGGTCTGGAACTATCCCGGACTCTCCGCCCTCGACATGGAGGAGCGGATCGTCCTGATCGCCGAACGGGCCTACTCGACGACCGTGAACGGCATCAGCCGCATCGAATCGGAGTCGATCAACGGAACCGGCCTGATCAAGGTCTACTTCCACCAGGGCCAGAGCATCGCGGGCGCCATCGCCCAGATCAACGCCGTTTCTGAAACCCTTCTCCGGATCGCCCCTCCGGGCACCGTTCCCCCCAACATCATCCAGTACAACGCCAGCAATGTCCCGATCGCCGAGCTTGAGATCGGAAGCCGGACCGTCTCCGAGCAGAAGCTCTACGACTACGGCCTGAACTTCATCCGGGTCCGACTCTTCACCATCCAGGGGCTCTCGACCCCTGCCCCCTTCGGCGGCAAGATGCGCCAGGTCATGGTCGACATCAACCCCGACCGGCTCTACGGGTACGGCCTCTCTCCCAACGACATCGTCCAGACCCTGACCAGCTCGAACATCATTGTCCCCGCCGGCACAGCGAAGATCGGGAACCAGGAGATCGACATCATGATCAACGGGAGCCCCTCGACCCTCAAGGGGCTGGGGCTCCTTCCGGTCCGGGAGATCCAGGGGCGCATCGTCCGGCTCCGGGATGTCGCCACGGTCCACGACGGCTACGCCGTCCAGGAGAACATCGTCCGCGTGAACGGCCACCGTTCCACCTATCTCGCCATCTACAAGCACGCCGACGCCTCGACCCTGGCTGTCATCTCGAAGGTGCGGGCCCTGCTTCCGATGATCCAGGCCTTCTCCCCCCCGGGCATCAATTTAAAGCTCGTCTTCGACCAGTCGGTCTTCGTCAAGAATGCCCTCCTCGATGTGCTCAAGGAGGCCGGAATCGGCACGATCCTGGTCTCCCTCATGATCTATCTCTTCCTTCGGGATCTCCGTTCCTCCTTCATCGTCTTCCTCTCCATCCCTCTCTCGATCCTGACCGCGCTATTCTTTCTCAAGCTCTTCCACCAGTCCCTGAACATCATGACCCTGGGAGGGCTCGCCCTGGCGATCGGGATGCTGGTCGACGACGCAACCGTGGCCATCGAGAACATCGAGCGGAACCGCACCCTCTCCCCCGAGCCCCTCCGGGCCGTCTGGGACGGGGCCAACCAGGTGGCGGTTCCGGCCTTCGTGGGAACGATGGCCATCATCATCGTCTTCTTCCCGGTGATCCTCCTCAGGGGCGTCTCCCAGTTCCTCTATACCCCCCTCGCCTATGCCGTGGTCTTTGCCATGCTGGCCTCCTACGTCCTCTCCCGAACCATGGTCGTCACCCTCTCCATGATGCTTCACCGGGGAACCACCTCCCATGGGGAGGAGCCTTCCTCCGGCTTCCAGAGGGGATTCGACTCGTTCCGGGACCGCTACCGGACTCTCCTGGCAGGGGCTGTGGCCCATCCCGGCAGGACGATGGGACTCTCCCTCGTGGTGATCGCCCTCTTCCTTCTTCTTCTTTCCAGCGTGGGACTCGACTTCTTCCCCGAGACCGACGCTGGGCTTCTGGCCCTCCACATGCGGGCCCCCATCGGCTCCCGGGTCGAGGTGACCGACCAGTATGCCAAGGAGGTCGAACGGGAAATCCGAAAGATCATTCCCCCGGGGGAGATCGATTCGATCGACGTCAACATCGGCCTTCCGGTCTACTACAACCTGGCCTTTTACCAGACCGACAGCATAGGCCCTGGAGACGCGGACTTCCTGATCTCCCTCAAGTCCCGCCACCACTCGATCTTCGGCTACCAGGAGAAGATACGGCAAACCCTCTATCCCCGATACCCCGAGCTCTCCTTCTGGTTCAAGCCCCCCGACATCATCAGCCAGGTCCTGGATTTCGGCCTCTCGGCCCCCATCGACATCCAGGTCGAGGGCCGGGACCTTGAAACCTCCGACCGGATCGCCCGGAAGATCCGTCAGATCGTGCGGAATGTCCCCGGCGCAGTCGACGTGGCCATTCCCCAGGTCCTCCACTATCCGGCGGTCTATGTGAGAACGAACCGGGACAATGCCATCCTGGTCGGCATGACCCAGAACGACGTGGCCACCAACCTTCTGGTCTCGCTCGCC
>JAJZGM010000168.1 GCA_021828525.1 Nitrospirota bacterium
TGCCGGTTCCGTGATTCCGGAGCCACGATGGATGGCCTCGACATGACCAACCGGTTCATCCAGGTGGTTAAAAATCACAGCTCCGGGAAATAAACGTCCGGAAGGTCCGGATTCTCCTCAGGAGCCCCCACCCACTTCCGAATCTCCCAATCCTGCGCTTTCCTTCATTCATTGCCACCGGCCCATTGCGCATAGGAAAATAAAGAAAGACGCGAAACCATCCTTCCCAGAACCGGAGATCCGATGAGAAAACACTGGCCTCTTGCCGCCCTTGTCCTGGTTGTCGCCCTGTATTTCGGCGGCCAGTTCCTTCTCGACCTCTGGGCCGACTTCCTGTGGTACCGCTCAAATGGCCAGGTGCCGGTCTTCATGACCCTTCTTGAAGCGAGAAGCGCCGTCTTTCTCGGGGTCTACCTGATTTTCTTTCTCGTTCTCGCAGGGTCCCTACGCCCCCTGATCCGGGCGCTTCCCATCCTGACGTTTCGGCGACGGGGACCGGCAGGAATCGAGCCGGTCTCTCTGGCCCTTTCCGGACTCGGCCCGGTCATCGACGCGGGAATCGCCATTCTTGCCCTCCTAGTCGCCCTTCCCTTGTCGGGGACACGGGACGCCCTACGCCTCCTGGCCGCCTTCAATGCTCCCGTCACAGGATTTCCCGATCCGATTCTCGGGCTGCCTGTCGGGTTCTACCTGTTTCATCTGCCGGTCTATGACCTTCTCACCGGGGTTCTCCAGGACTCCCTTCTCTTTGCCCTCGTCCTGGGTGTCCTTCTGGGTCTTCCCGGGGGACAGGTCGCGATCGCCCAGAACCGCCTCTCCCTCCACCCCGTCTGGAGAAAGGTTCTCATGCGCCTGGGTGCCGGCCTTCTCATGGTCCTTTCCGTGGAATCCCTCCTCCTCCGGACAAAGACCCTCCTCTCCACCCACCAAGTCCTGTCCGGCGCCTCCTATGTCGATGTCCATGCCCGCATTCCCGCTGCCACCGTTCTCGCCCTGATCCTCGCACTTTCGGCGCTGGCCCTTCTCGTGGAAAGTTTTCGTCGCCAGTCCCGGGTCTCCTGGTCCCTCCTGGGACTCTCCTTTCTGGTCTGGGCGGGTGGACTCGTCCTCTACCCCTGGATTCTCTCCCGGTTTGTTGTCCTGCCCAACCAGTTCAACATGGAAAAGCCCTATATCGTCAACAATATCGCCGGAACCCGCAAGGCCTTCCACATCGACGGCACACATTCGGAACGCATTTCGAACCTTTCCGACCTCACGCAGGCTGATCTTGCCGACAACCGGGCGACGATCCGGAACATCCGCCTCTGGGACCACCGTCCCATGCTGACGACCGTCCGCCAGCTCCAGCAGATACGGACCTATTATACCTTTCCGATCCTGGCTCCCGACCGGTACCGGATCAACGGAGTCCTCCGCCAGGTTCTGGTGGCGCCAAGGGAGATCTCCTATGCCAACCTTCCGAGCCCCAACTGGATCAATGTCCATCTGACCTATACCCACGGACACGGACTGATCATGTCCCCCGTAAACAGGGTCACGCCCGAAGGTCTTCCCGTCTTCTGGATCCGGGACATCCCCCCCCAGTCCTCCGTTCCCGTGGTGGTCTCGCACTCGCGGATCTACTACGGAGACCAGCCGGCCCCCTATGCGATCGTCAACACGCGAATTCCCGAGTTCGACTATCCGAAGGGCCGCCAGAACATCTACAATCATTATGACGGAACGGGAGGCATTCGCCTCTCCTCCCCCCTTCGCCGTCTTCTCTACTCCTACGAATACGGGTCTTTCAAAATCTTCCTTTCGACCGCCATTACCGACAAGAGCCGAATTCTGGTCCACCGGGACATCTTCGACATCGTTGAACGTCTGGCCCCCTTCCTCCGTCTCGATCCGGATGTCGTCCCCGTCATCGGGCCCGATGGCCATCTGATCTGGATGATGGATGCCTACACGACCTCGGATTCCTACCCTTACTCCTCGGAAATTCGCGGATCAGCAGGATTCTTCCATACGGGACGCCTCATCCGGAGCGGCCACCGCCGAGCCCTCTCCTCCTGGCCGGAAAGACTCAACTACATCCGGAATTCCGTCAAGATCCTGATCGATCCCAAGACCGGAGGCGTTTCCTTCTATGTGGCCGATCCCTCCGACCCGATTCTGGCGGCCTACCGGAAAGCCTTTCCGACCCTCTTCCGGCCAGCGGGGGAGATCCCGAAGGAAGTCCTCCCTCACCTTCGCTTCCCGCCTTCCATGTTCGCCATTTCCGCCCGGATTCTGGCCTCCTTCCATATGACGGATCCGCAGGTCTTTTTCAACCGGGAGGACCTGTGGTCGCTGGCCCAACGCGACGAACGCCCCCTCTCCCCCTACTATATGGTCCTGCGGCTTCCCGGGGAAGCCCAGGAAGATTACGTGATGATGCTCCCCTATACCCCGGCTCACCGGGACAACCTTTCCGCCTGGCTCGTGGGACGCTCGGAACTCTCCCGCCAGGGGGAACTCAAGGTCTATCGCTCGCCAAAGGAGCGTCTGATCTACGGTCCGAACCAGATCGAGGCCCGTATCGACCAGCGTGGTCCAATTTCCAAGCAGCTGACCCTCTGGAACCAGCAGGGATCCCGGGTGGTGCGGGGAACGCTCTTGATCATTCCCATCGCCCATTCCCTCCTCTACGTCGAACCTCTCTACCTTTCGGCGACCAGTCCTGGAGCGCTTCCGGAATTGCGTCGGGTGATCGTCTCCATGGGGGACAGGGTGGTCATGAGAAAAACACTCGACCAGGCGCTGAATGATCTCTTTACGGGAATTTCTCACCCCTCCCTCTCATCTGCGTCCAGGAGCGTACCGGAAAGGAGTGGGCGGTCGGGGCGGGTCTCGCATCTTCAAAGGTTGGGACGGGAGGCGGACGACGCCCTACGTCGCGGAGATCTCGCCACCTTCGGGGATCGGGTGCAGAAAATCCTGAGGGAACTGCGAAAATGAGGGTCTGAGGCGAGAGGTCATCCTTGACAGAAGGCGGCAACGCAAGAGAAAGGGCAGGCGGATCCCTAGGAAAGAAGATCCCGGGCGATGCTCATTGCCGAAGGAGAAATCTTTTCCCCTCCGAGCATTCGGGCAATTTCCCTTACCCGGTCTTCGCCTTCGAGAACGGAAATCCTGGACCGGGTCTGGCCTCCTTCGGAGACCTTCCGGACCAGCAGGTGATGGTCTCCCTTTCGGGCGACCTGGTGCAGGTGGGTGATAGCCAGGACCTGTCGACTCTGGCCGATTTCTTTTAGAAGATCCCCCAGAACCTCCCCGACCTCCCCCCCGATTCCTGAATCGATCTCGTCGAAGATGAGGGTCGGAACCTGGTCACAATCAGACAGGACCGACTTGATCGCCAGAAGAACGCGGGAAATTTCGCCTCCGGAGGCCACTTGACCCAATGGACGCTCCGGCATTCCCGGGTTGGCCGAAAAAAGAAATTCCACCCGCTCCCTTCCGTATGGGCCGCCCAGGGGATCGGGATAGGGGACAAGGGAGACAGAAAAAGAAGGATCTTCGATCCGCAGGCAACGAAGAACGTCACACACCTCAGAAGAAAAGCCCTCCGAAGCGGCTCTGCGTCTCTCCCCCAGACCTTCCCCGATCTCCAGGAGCCTGCCTTCGCAAT
>JAJZGM010000169.1 GCA_021828525.1 Nitrospirota bacterium
TCGTCTCCAGAGGCTCACCGGCCTCGAGCGGGAGAAGATCGAGGCCGAGTACCGGGAGGTCGAAGCCCTCATCGCCTCCCTCGAGCTGATCCTCTCCTCCCGCCAGAACCTTCTCGAGGTGATCCGCACCGAGACCCGTGCCCTTCTCGAACGGTTCGGGGACGAACGGCGGACCCGGATCGTGCCGGACGAGGGCGAACTGACTCCCGAAGCCCTGATCCCCGACGAACCCTATCTCGTCACCCTGTCCTACGAGGGCTACATCAAGCGGATGCCGGATGCGGTCCTGCCCACGCAGCGGCGGGGGGGCAAGGGACGGATCGGGGTGACGCTCAAGGAGGACGACTGCCTGATCGCGACCCTCACCGCCCATGCCCACGACACCCTGCTCTTCTTCACCGATATGGGCAAGGTCTACCGGCTCAAGGCCTACGAGCTTCCGGAAGCCCAGCGGACCGCTCGGGGAAAGCACCTTCTCTCCCTTCTCTCCCTCTCTCCCGACGAGCGGGTGGCGGCGATCCTTCCCGTCCGCTCCTTCGAAGGGGAGAACCTTCTCCTTTTCGGCACCGCCCGGGGCTTCTTCAAGCGCACCAAGCTCTCGGAATACGCCAATATCCGCCAGGGGGGCCTCATCGCCACCGTTCTCGAGGAGGGGGACCGTCTGGCCCGGGTGCTGGTGGCCCATCCCGACCGGCGGATCGTGGTCGCGACCAGAAACGGGATGTCGATCCGGTTCGATTGCCAGGAGGTGCGGGTGACCGGCCGGGCGACCCGGGGGGTCCGGGCGATCCGCCTGGCTCCGGAGGATTCGGTGGTCAGCTTCGAGGAGGTCGGGGAGAGCGACTTCCTTCTGGTCACGACCGAGCAGGGGTACGGCAAGCGGGTGGACAGCAACGTCTTCCGGCTCCAGAAGCGGGGAGGAAAGGGAGTCCGCATTGCCCGGGTCACCCCGAAGACGGGATCTGTCGTCGCCATCCTCAAGGTGACCGAACGGGACGACATCGATGTGGTGACCAACACCGGCCGGGTGATCCGGATCCCCTCCGACCAGGTCCGGATGACCGGCCGCATGGCCCAGGGCGTCCGGCTCGTCAATCTCTCGGACACGCCGGGGGAGACGATCGTCTGCGCCGCCGTGAACCCCAAGCGGGAGCCGACTCCGATCGAGAGCTTCATGGAAAAGGAACCGGGGGATTAGCGCGAAATCTCTGGCCGTCTTTCTGGCCCTCTTCCTTTGTCTCCCCCTTGCGGGGTGCTCGAAGTCCCAGTCCCGGATCGTCTATCACGAAGGGATGAAGGCGCTCCGGGACTTCCGGATCGCCGAGGCCGAGAAGGATTTCCGCAAAGCCATCCGGATCGCGCCCCGTTCCGGGATCGCCGGCCTGTCCTATTACCGGCTGGGGGAGATCGAGGACCGCTTCGAAAACCGTCCGGACCGGGCGGGGGAAGACTACATCCGGGCCCTCGAGAATCTCTCCGATTCCGAGATCCGGCAGAAGGCCTCCTTTTACCTGGCCCGGGATCTCGTGAGCCAGGGGCAACTGGCCAACGCCTTCTCCGTCCTGGGAAAGCTCGAGGACGGACACCCGACGCGGAGGATCCTCCTCCGGGCCACCGACCTGTCCGCCAGCATCCTCGAGCGGGAGGAGCATTACCGCCAGGCCCTCGGCCTCTACCGGACGCTTCGGGAAAAGGCGAAGAGGGAGCCGGTCGGTCGCCACGCCTGGCTCAAGGTGGGCCTCCTCGAGGGGAATCTGGGTGATCATGCCGGCGCCGCACGGGATCTGAAGGAGTTTTTGCGGGCCAACCCCCATGGTCCTTCCGCGGCTGTTGCCGAGTTCAACCTGGCCCGGGACCTTTCGGCCCTTGGCCACGACCGCCAGGCTCTGGCCCTCCTCTCGGACGTCATGGGCCGCTACTCCAACCCCGACGAGGTGAATGCCCAGATCGCGGCGGTCAGGAAGAAGATGAAGGAGGCGGAGAGCCACCGGGAGGAGACGACGCCCGCTCCCCCGCCGGCCCCGAAGAAGTGATGCGCATCAACGAGACCTTTTTTTCCATCCAGGGAGAATCGACATGGGCGGGCTGGCCCTGTTTCTTCATCCGCACCACGGGGTGTCCCCTGCGGTGCCGGTGGTGCGACACCGCCTATGCCTTCTACGAAGGGGAGGAACGCACGATCGCCTCCCTTGTCGGAGAGGCGGCCGGTTATTCGTCTCCCCTGGTCGAGATCACCGGGGGAGAGCCCTTCGTCGCCCCCGGACTTTCGGAGCTGGCGTCGGAACTTTTAAATCTGGGAAAGACCGTCTTAATCGAGACATCCGGGGCCTTTCCCGTCCCGGCTTCTCTTGACCGGAGATGCCGTATTATCATGGATGTCAAGCCTCCCGGATCGGAGATGGCCCACACGATGCGGGAGGAGACCTTCCGGGATCTCCGCCCGGGCGACGAGATCAAGGCGGTGGTGACCGGACGGGAAGACTTCGACTGGACCCTGGCCTTTTTGGACCGGGCGGGCCTCCCCGGCGACATCCCCGTGACCTTCTCCCCGGTCTTCGGGGAGTGCCGGCCGGAGGATCTGGCCCAATGGGTTCTCGCCTCAGGCCGAAATCTCCGGGTCCAGGTCCAGCTGCACAAGATCCTGTTCGATCCGGAAAGGAGGGGGGTCTAGGTGTCGGAAAAGACCGGGGGGCGGGGAGTGGTCCTGGTGAGCGGAGGGATGGACAGCGCGGTGACCGCGGCCCTGGCCCGGACGGAGTGTGACTTTCTGGGCTTTCTCCATGTCCGGTACGGAGGGCGGACCCAGCTCCGGGAGGAGCGGGCCTTTTGGAACCTGGTCGGGCGGATGGTCCCGGAGCGGCACCTGGTGACCGACTGTCCGGCCCTTGGGGAGATCGGGGGGTCGGCCCTGACGGACCGGTCGATCGCGATCCCCGAAGGAGAGCTCGGCCGGGAGGGAATCCCCGTGACCTACGTCCCCTTCCGGAATGCCCACTTCCTCTCGGTCGCCGTCTCCTGGGCCGAGGTCCTCTCCTGCGACCGGATCTATATCGGGGCGGTGGAGGAGGACAGCTCAGGTTATCCGGACTGCCGGAGGATCTTCTACGACGCCTTCGAGCAGGCGGCCCGCCTGGGGACGTCTCCGCAAGCCTCCTCCCTCTCCATCCGGACTCCGGTGATCCGGATGGACAAGGGGAAGATCGTGCGCGAGGGGGTCCGTCTGGGTGTCCCCTTCGACCTGACCTGGTCCTGCTACCGGGAGGGCGAAAAGGCCTGCGGCCAATGCGACAGCTGTCTTTTGAGGCTCCGGGGCTTTGCCCGGGCCGGGGTAGCCGATCCCCTGGAATATGAAAAGGCTCCTCCGGGAGCTCCCTGATATCCTGACCGTTCCGGGAGAGGATCCCGGAACCCTGACCCTCCGCCGAAAGGACGCTCCATGACGAAAACAGAACTCCTCACCACCGATCCCCTCAAGAAGAAGACCGCTGTCCTCATTTTCGGGGTCTTCGAGGAGGAAAAGGCCCTCTTTCCCCTTCTGGGAGCCGTCGACAGCGCCCTGGGAGGCGAGATTGCCCGGATGCGCAAGAACGGGGAAATCCGGGGCAAGGCCGGCGAAACCACGCTTCTTCCGACCTATGGCCGTCTTCCCGCCCG
>JAJZGM010000170.1 GCA_021828525.1 Nitrospirota bacterium
AACCCCTTCATTTCGAAGCCCTGAAGACAGGGTCGCCCACATCATCAGATGTCCGTCAAAGAGTTCTGTTCATGCGAAATGAAGGCAAATCCAAAGAATGAATGAGGGAGGCCGGTGACTGCATTCGGACACCTCTTCTCGCACTGAAGTCCGGCACCCGGGAAGGTCCGACGCTTCGGAAAACAGGAGAAGGCTCAGGAAAGGCGTGAAAAGACTCTTCTGGATAAGTCCCTTGTTTTCCTGACATTTTGACGTATTTTTAAGTCATCCCAAAAATGGATGCCATTTTCAACAGGGAGACCCTTTCTGAATAGGTCCGATTCGGGTCAGTCCGGAAGATCGACTGATCCTATCTCCCCAATGGCAAGGGTATGCTCCTCCCCCCTCCCCGTCCCTTCAAGATCCTTGTCCTTGACCTCAGGGGCCGGACGAACGGCCAGAAGAGCCAGAAAGGTCACCACGGCCGTGGATGAAAGATAGAGTCCGACCGCTGAAATCCCGTGGGACATGGCCAATCGCGTTGCAATGTAGGGAGCAGGAGAGGCCCCCACGATGCCCGCAAGATTGAAGGCCAGGGAGGCCCCGGTGTAGCGGACAGGGGTGGAAAAGAGTTCCGCAAGGATGGTCCCGGCCGGACCATAGGTCAGCCCGATGACGGAAAAACCTGCCAGGAAAAAGACGAGAAGGCGACCTCCCTGTTGCGGGGCCATCAGGGAACCAAAGATCAGTCCAAAGCCAAAGATGAGGACGGTCGCAATCAGCATCGCCTCCCGGGCGCTACGACGGTCGGCATAGTGGGCTGAAACGGGGATAAGAAGTGCGAAACAGAGGACCCCCGCCATCTGGAAGAGGAGAAAGCTTTCCCGGGAGTAGCCCAGATGGGTTGTTCCCCAGCCAAGGGCAAAGACAGTCATCAGGTAGAAAAGGACGAAGGTGGAGAGGAGAGAGAAGATTCCGGCCAGGAGCGCTCCAGGGTGATGACGGAGGACTGTCAGGACGGGGAGACGGACTCGTTCTCCCCGTTCAAGGGATTTCCTGAAATCCGGGGTCTCGAGGATCCGCAGACGGATCCAGAGACCCACCATGACAAGAAGAGCGCTCAGCAGAAAGGGAATGCGCCATCCCCAGGCGGAAAATTCCATTTGGGAGGTGAAATGGGAGAGGAGAAGAAAGACTCCGGTGGAGAGGATGAAGCCGGCCGGGGCCCCGAGCTGGGGAAACATGCCATACCAGGCCCGTCTGCCGGGAGGGGCATTTTCAGTGGCCAGAAGGACCGCTCCACCCCACTCACCCCCTAACCCGACCCCCTGCCCCAGGCGGCATAGGGCCAGAAGAAGGGGGGCGATCAAACCGACCTTTCCATAGGTGGGGAGGAGGCCTATCAAGACCGTCGAGACACCCATCGTGAGAAGGGAGGCCACGAGGGTCGCCTTTCGCCCGATCCGGTCTCCGAAATGGCCAAACAAGACGGCCCCGACCGGTCGGGTCAGGAAAGCCAGGGCGAAGGTGGCCAGGGACTGGAGTGTCGCAGCAGCGGGGTGGCCGGGAGGAAAGAACAGGGCCGGAAAGACCAGGACGGAGGCCGTGGCGAAGATATAGAAATCAAAGAATTCGATGGTGGTTCCAACGAGGCTCGCCAGAAGGATCTGGCTCTTGGAAGCGTGGGTGTTTTTCATTTTCCAAAAATTTTTGAAGGTGGAATGGGAGGACCGGATGGAAGGTCCAAAGAAGACCCACAATACGTGAAAAAAGCCCAACGGGCAAGACGTCTCTCCTGATCAACTCCACGCCCTTTTGGCTTTCTCTCCCAGAACCGCCTTCCCCGGGAGGGGCCGGGAGAGACCCCTCTTCCCTTAAAAGAGGGATGATCAAATCACCAGGAAAATTTCGGGAAGGAAGAGATAAAGGTTTCATGAGTCTTGGGGCCATGAAAGTCAGGAAATTGGCGTCGTATCATCGAGCGGATCCGGTCTGGCGAGACATTCATCAGACCCGGAATTTCCCCGAGGTCAAATACGATTCCTTCTGGCCGCCTTTTTGTCAGTTGCTTTGTGAATTCGTTTTCTACTTCATGATTGGCGGGCGCAAAAGAGAGGTCCTCCTCTCTCTCCTGGAGGGAGAGCCTTGAGGACTTCATCTTTTGGGGCGAGGGTCAAGAGGACCCCGAATCGAATCTTGGCGTGCCCCCTCCGAACTTCCGGGAGAGGAGCTCGATATTGATCCGGTGCTTCTTGCAGAGCTTGTAGAAGGTCACCCTTGAGATCCCCAGGAGATTGGCGGATTTGGTGATGTTGAAACTGGTCTGGGCCAGGGCCTCTTCGAGGGCGTTCCGTTCGGCGTTCGAACGGATGTCCTTGAGCTTTCCCAGGGACTTGACTGTCCGGGCCTCAAGCCCCAGATCGGAGGGCTGGATCAGCCGGTTGTCGCAGAGCACCATCGCACGCCGGACCCGGCTGATCATCTCCCGGACGTTGCCAGGCCAGGTATAGTGCTGCATTGTCTCAATGGCCCGGTTCGAAAATCCCTTCACGCACCTCTGTTTTTCTCCCGAGAATTTCTTGAAAAAGAACTGGGCCAGAAGCTCGATGTCTTCGGCCCGTTCGCGAAGCGGGGGAACGAAGAGGTGGAGCACATTCAGCCGGTAGAAAAGATCTTCGCGGAACTTTCCTGCCTTGACGGCCTTTTCAAGATCGACATTGGTCGCAGCGATCACCCGGACATCGACCGGAATCGACTTTACCCCTCCGACCCGGTCAATCACTTTTTCCTGCAGAAAACGAAGGAGGTTCCCCTGCAGATCGAGGGGAAGATCCCCGATCTCGTCGAGAAAGAGGGTGCCTCCCTCCGCCAATTCGATCTTGCCGATCTTTTTCTGGTGGGCGCCGGTGAAAGCCCCCTTTTCGTGGCCAAAGAGCTCATCCTGGATCAGGGTATGAGGAATGGAACCGCAATTGACCGCCACAAAGGGCCCGGACTTTTGGGGGGAGCGGTCGTGGATCGCCTTGGCCGTGAGCTCCTTTCCCGTGCCGGTCTCGCCCAGGATCAGGACAGGAGCCTCGGTCAGGGCGATCTTCCGGATATCGTGAAAGAGCTGGCGCATGGGGGAACTCGTCCCGACCATCGCCTGCTCGTCCCCCGGAGGAATCACGAATGATTTGGTCTCGAGTGATTTCTTCTCGATCTGGGCCATCCCGTAGGCATGGCCGATGGCGTGGGAAAGTCTCAGGAGGTCCGGAGGGAGACGGTGATAATCAAAGAAATTATGGCCGATCAGAGTCATGAGCCTCTCGTCCTTGAGACAGCCTGGATCGATAAGCCCAATCCAGCGCGTCAGGTGGGGCGTGTGTGAAATCACCGACTCGATCTCGGAAATTTCCTGGTGATGGGATTTGGAACAGAGGGAATCGACAAGGAGGATCAGACCGACCATGGGAGGATGGGGATCCTTGGTCAGCTGGGATCCCGAAAAGTGGTGTATTGCCCTGAAGCTCCACTCCGGCATGCTTTCCTGGAAAGAGGACTCCCACCTGGAAAAAGCGTCGTTCTTGTCCCACACCAAGACGGAACGTGGAATAGCGCTCATCCCTTCCTCCCGCCAGTCTTCTGGCCTTTTGAAATCATCCTTCTCCGATC
>JAJZGM010000171.1 GCA_021828525.1 Nitrospirota bacterium
GGGGATTCGGGCTCCGGGAAGTCGACCCTTTTGAACATACTGGCCGGAATCGACCCCTTCGATTCGGGGGAGCTTCTCCTGGACGGGCGGTCCTGGGGATCCATGGGCGACGAAGAAAAAACCCTCGTCCGGCGCCGGGAGATGGGGTTCATCTTCCAGAACTACAACCTCTTCCCCTTCCTCACCGCCCTTGAGAACGTGGCTCTTCCCGCCCGTCTGAACGGGCACAACGGCAGGAACGCGGTTCTCTCCCTCCTCTCCGAAGTGGGACTTGGGGACAAGGGCCACAAGTTTCCCTCCCAGCTCTCGGGAGGAGAGCAGCAGAGGGTGGCAGTGGCCCGGGCGCTGATCCACCGTCCCCGCCTTCTTCTGGCCGACGAGCCCACAGGGGCCCTCGACCATCTCACCGGCCGCAAGGTCCTCGAACTCATGACCCTTCTCCACAAGGAGTTCCGGCCGACCATCGTCATGACCACCCACAGCCTCGAGGCGGCCCGGTACGGGAGCCGCATCCTCCACCTTCGGGACGGGCAGTTCGTTCCCCCTCCCGGGGGCTAGGATCCCGTGTCCACCCTCCTGTTCTTCCTCTCCTACTCTTTGCGGAACCTCCGGCGGACCCCCTTCGCCACCCTTCTCACCCTCTTCGGGATTTCGCTGGGAACCGCCATCGTCCTGGCCATCGTCCAGGCCGATAGAAGCTCGCTCCTCTCCTTTAAAAATGCCATCAACCATGTCCGGGATCCGGCCGTTCTTTCCCTTGTGGCCCCCTCCGGCACCTTTTTTTCGGACCGAACCATCGATCGTCTCGAGAGGCTCCTGGGTCCGGCGCCCTTCCGGATCTCCCCCCTGCTTGAACTTACCGTGGATTACAAGGGCCAGACCTTCCTCTTGAAGGGGCTCGACTTTCTCGAGAGCGCCGACCGCCCCCCCGGAAAAAAGGACCAGGACATCCTCTCAGTCAAGGGCGGAGTCTACCTCCCTCCCCGGACGCTGGCCCTGTGGCACTTAAAACCGGGAGAGCAGATCATGGTGGCCTACGGAACGGCCACCGTCCCCCTTAAGGTTCTGGGGGAGATCCCCGACACGATCCGCTCCCGCATGCTTCCCCGGAACACCTTTCTGGTCGATCTTTCCTGGGCCCAGACCCTCTTTGGAAAAGTCGGGGATCTCACCCGGATCGATCTCCTCTGGGACGGCCCACCGACCATGAAACCGGCCCCGGAGATGGTTCTGTCCTTAGCTCACTCCCTCCGGAAGGACTTCGACAAGAGGCTTCTGGTCCTCTCCCGGAAGGCCCGGAAAAGCCAGTACGACTCGATGCTCTCGGCCTACCGCTCAAACCTCATGGCCCTCTCCCTGGTCGCCTTTCTCGTGGCCTACTTCCTGATCGGAAACACCCTTCTCCTCTTCGTAGTCAGGAGGCGCGCGGAGATCGCAACCCTTCGGCTCCTGGGAGTGACCGCAAGGGAAATCCGCCTTCTCCTGGCCTTCGAGGCGGCCTGGTTCGGCCTCCTGGGCGGCCTGTTCGGCCTCCTGTGGGGCCAGGCCCTGGCTCGTCTGACCCTCCAGGCCGTCCAGCGGACCATTGCCACGATGTTTCTTCCCCCTCACCTTCTTCCCGTCGGAGCCTCCCTCTTCGAGGCCCTCCTGGCCCTTCTCTTTTCCATGGGAGTCTCCCTAGTCGCCATCACGGCCCCCATCCGCGAGGCGACCCGGATTCCTCCGGTCCTGGGGCTTTCCCGGCTTCCTGAGGAGGAGAGCATGGCGTCTCGGCAACGGACCTTCTGGGGCCTCTTTGTCTTCTTCGGGCTCGTGAGCTTTGCGCTCACCCGTCTTCCCGCCATCCACCGCTTCCCCTGGGGAGGCTACGCCGCGGCCCTTTTCGCCGTCTTCTCGGGGAGTTTTCTCATTCCGGCCCTTTTGGGGGCCCTTTCCCCCTTCTTTCGAAGGCTCTCCTCCCGTCTTCCCAATCCTGTCTTCTCTCTCTCCCTCTCGGCCTTCACCGCCACGCTGAGCCGGACGCGGATCGCGATCTCGGGGGTGATGGCAAGCCTCGGGATGGTCATCGGGATCGTCGTCATGATCTCCTCCTTCGAGAAGACCCTCAACCTCTGGATCGACCAGAATCTCAAAGCCGATGTCTACCTGAAGCCCGCGACCTGTCTCTCCTCCTACTGCTCCGAGACCCTCTCCCGGAGCCTCTACGAACAGATTTCGAAGGATCCCTTCGTGGACCGGGTGGCCCGCTACACCCTTCTCTCCGCCTCCATCGAAGGAAAGCCCGCCTACCTTGCCTACTCCGACCTTGACCGCTTCTACCGGAACGCTCCCCTTCCCCTGGTGGGAGGAGCCTCCTCCTTACGGGTCCTCAAAGACTTCATGGAGGGCCGTGGGGTGCTGGTCTCGGAACCCTTCGCCAACCGCTTCAGGCTGGGGGTGGGTGAGCGCGTCACCTATCCCACCCGCCATGGACCGGTCACCCGAAGGATCCTGGGAATCTACCGGGACTACTCCACGATCGAAGGTATCCTCCTTCTTCCCTACCCGAGTCTTTCCCCCGAACAGGGGGGGAACGCCCCCTCCAACCTTTCGGTCTTCTTAAAAGATCCCTCTCAGGTCTCGGGCTTTGTCGCCCATCTGACAGGGGCCCTGCCCCCTGACCTCCATCTCCTGATCCGCTCGCAGAACGGCCTTCGGGACCGGATCCTCGAGGTCTTCCACCAATCCTTCTCCGTCACCTACGCGCTTCTCGCGATCGCGATCGTGGTCTCGATCTTCGGGGTTTCGAACTCGCTTGTCCTTCTGCTCTACGAACGGAGAAAGGAGTTCGCCCTCTACCGCTACCTGGGCCTTCTATCCCGGGAAAAGCTTCTCATGCTTCTTCTTGAAACCACCCTGATCGTCCTCTGGGGCATCCTTCTGGGGGTCTTCCTGGGACTGGTCGTCGGAGCCATCATCGTCTTCGTGATCAACCGGGAGGCCTTCGGATGGACCATCCTCTGGGACCTTCCCGGAAAGGATATCCTCCTTCTCTGCTCGCTTCTCTTTGTGGCCTCGCTCCTGTCGCTTGCCGCCCCGGCCTATCTCTTAAAACGCGACCAGACCTTGACGGGAGAGCGTCTGTGAAGGGATTCCTCACACATCTTCTCCTCTCCCTTTTCTTTGGGGGCATGCTTCTCTCCCCCCTTCCTGCTTTAGCCACTTCCCCCCCCGCCTCTTCCCTCTGGGCCCATCTTGCCCCCCACCCGGACTATCCCATCGAGTGGTGGTACATGACGGGCTACCTCTCCACCGCCAAGAAAAGACATTTCGGCTTCCAGGCGACCTTCTTCCGGATGACGACGAAAATCGGGCAGGCGCCCGCCCCCCAAAAAACGGAAAGTCCCTGGTCTCCCCGGGAGATCTTCGGCTTCCACGGGGCGGTCTCGGATCTCGACCGCAAGACATTCGTCTCAACCGAGCGGGAACGGCGGGGATTTTCACGTTCGGTACTCTCCCAGAAGGATCCTTTTTCGGTCCGGATCGGCCGAAACCGCCTCGATCATCCAAAATCTTCCGCCCCCTCCCTGGATCTCGTCTTCCGTGTGGGCAACCAGAGCTTTAACCTTAAC
>JAJZGM010000172.1 GCA_021828525.1 Nitrospirota bacterium
ACGTCCCCGGACTGGCGGGCCATCCTTACGGGGGGCTTCTGGATGCGGGTGTCGGTCTCTCCCTGTCGATTCCGGGATTCCCCCTGGGGGTTTTCGGGGAAGCGGATCCGACAGCCATCGACGCCGGTGGAAATGTCATGACAATTCTTCCCCTCGTCGCCGGAATCAGCTTCAGGTTCTGAGAGGGACATCCATCAATCAACCCATGAAACGGAGAAAGTCAATGGAAAAGAATGAAACTGACAAAAAGGATGGATCGACTTCCCCGGACGGCAAGCTCCACTTTCCTAAAAGCTTCCTGATCCTGGGAGGTGGATCGATCCTCGTCATGGCGGGGGTCGTTGTCTATACCATTTTTTTCTATCTGACCCTTCCTAGCCACCGGGCCCTCGACAAAAACGGGGAAGCCATCCGGCATGTCCCCCTTCCCGTACCTCCCAATACCTTTCTCCCGTCGGGGCAGGGAAAAACCGTCGACCTCTTCGAGAAGCCGGACTTTCGTCTGCGGGTCGATGGCATGAAGAAAACCCTAACGGGGTTTGACGCATCGGTCGAACTTCTGGCCAAGACCAATGGCACCGACGATTCGGGCCTCTCCTTTGCCGTGGTTGGAACCCCCCGCTGGGTGGATTCGAACCGGAATTCCGGCAAAGGGCTGGCCTCCCTTTCCACAGGAAGCGTCTTCCGGAAGGGGGCCCCCGGTCGCTTTACCATTCACTTCTCGAGAATGCCCACGAGTTCCTCTTTCGATCTCTATATCGGACTGGTGGGAACCCGGGGAATCAAGGGGGACCGTTACCTGATCCATTTTGCCAACCTGAAAACCCCTCTCGGGACTTCCTGATGGCTTTAGGGGAAACTCCGGAAGTTCTCGTTGCCCAAGAGGTCCGAAAGCGCTACACGAAGGATGGCCCCTGGGCCGTTGATGGTATCAGTCTTGTTCTCCGCCGGGGCGAAGTGGTCTCGATCGTAGGACCCAACGGTGCCGGGAAGTCCACGCTCATCCAGATGATGCTGGGACTTCTTGTTCCGGACTCTGGATCGATCCGGATTTTTGGAACCGAGATGGCCACGGGCCGGAGGAAGGTGGCCCACCGCATCAACTACGCCTCGACAGACCTGAGTCTCCCATACTCCCTGACAGTCCGGGAGAATCTGACGGCCTACGCCCTGATCTACAATATGTCAAACATCAGGGAACGCATCGAAAGGGTCCTTGTCGCCTTGAATCTCGAGCCATTCCGGGATGTCCGGGTCGGACGTCTCTCCACGGGACAGGTGGCCAGGATGGGGATCGCCAAAGCTCTGATCAATGATCCCGAGCTTCTTTTCCTCGACGAACCGACGGCGACGCTGGATCCGGAGGTTTCGGCCCAGCTTCGGGCCACTCTCCAGGGAATGGTCCGGGATCGGAACATGACCCTCCTGTATACATCCCACAACATGCGGGAGGTGGAACGATTTTCAGACCGGCTCTATCTCATGAATCGGGGCCGCCTCGTGGCGGAAGGGACGGTTCCGGCCCTTATGACCCGGTTCGACACTGAGGATCTCGAGGCTCTTTTCCTTCAAATGGTTCAACGGGAAAGGGAGTCGGATGAATAGCTCCCGGCCGGCCGTTCCGCTCCTTGCCTGGCGTCCCCTGGCCGGCATTCTGTTCCGGCAGATCGTCCTCTACCGACGCTCCGTTCCCCGGTGGATGGAGATTTTTTACTGGCCCCTTCTCGACCTCCTGGTCTGGGGCTTCCTGACCCTCTACCTTAAAAAGATTCCCTCATTCATGCCCTCCGCGGTGACATCCTTGCTGGGAGCTCTTCTTCTCTGGGACCTCCTCTATCGGGCCCAGCAGGGAATATCAGTGATGTTTCTGGAAGAGATCTGGTCGAAAAACCTGATTCACCTCCTTATCGCCCCGATCACACCCTTCCATGTTGTGGGAGGAGCCGTCCTCTCGAGTATCGTGAAGGTTCTCCTCTCTTCCTCGGTTGCGGCATTTCTGGCCTATTTTCTCTTTTCCTTCAAGATCTTTTCATTAGGCCTCCACCTTTTTTTCTTCATTCTGGCTCTCCTGATGATGGGTTGGGCCCTGGGGATCCTGACCACTGCGGTGATTCTCCGGTTTGGTCAGGAGGCGGAGGTTCTCGCATGGGGGGTGATTTTTCTTTTCCAGCCATTCTCGGCCGTCTTCAACCCGGTCTCCGTCCTTCCGCAAGTGGCGGCAGATATTTCACGGGCCGTCCCGGCCTCCTATGTCTTTGAAGGAATGCGAAGTGTGCTCGTCCAGGGCCGTCTCCCCATCGGAGACCTGTTCATGGCTTTTTCCCTGGACTTTCTCTATGTAGGGGTCGCCCTCTTCGTCTATTCCCGGGTGATTGCAAGAGCCCGGCAAAAAGGATTTCACCTGAAACTCGGGTCGTGACCAGGTCACCTGGGAGCGGCGGATGGTTTGACTCCCGAATCTCAGAGGAAGGATAATGAACCATGGCAAAACGCCCCGTCATTGAGACACACATTCACGCCATCATTTCGGAAACCCCCCGGGTTTCCACCTTCAGGCTCGGTCTTCCGAAGGATTCCGTCTTTACCTTCCGGGCAGGGCAATTCATCATGGCCTCAATTCCAGACTTCCAAAACGAGAAGGGCCGGCCGGTCCGGAGGGCCTATTCCATCTCCTCCTCTCCCCTTGATCTCGAAAAAGGATACCTTGAGCTTTCCATCACCCGAGTGGGGGAGGGGGGCTACTTTTCGAACAGGATCCATGCCGCGAGGAATGGGGACACCGTCTTGGTGGAAGGTCCATATGGAACCTCCTTCACTCTGGAAGAGGCAAATCCCGCCCCTCACCTTTTCATCGGCGCCGGAAGCGGGATCGCTCCGCTCCGGGCCATGATCCGGACACTTCTGGGGACGCAATCCCCTCCCGAGATCAAGGTGGTCTACGGATTCCGAAAGGGAGAGGATTTCATCTTCGAACGGGAGCTTGTGGGCTATGCCAAATCCGTTCCAGGATTCTCCCTGATCGTGATCCATTCTCGCCCTGAGTCCGGGTGGGAAGGGCTTTCCGGCCGCGTCCCTGATGTGCTTCCCGATCTCTTTCCAAAATATGACGGACAGGTGGTCTATATCTGCGGACATCCGGACATGGTTGCAGGCACGGTGAATTATCTTCAGCTGGCGGGCTTCCCCGAGGCAGCGGTCCGGAAAGAGCAATGGTAGGAATGGTCAGGAAAGGATCCGGAAGAGGCTGATGGAAGACAATCCCTTCATTCAGGTCGAGGATTCTCCCCCGGTGCCCCGCAAGGGCGGAGCGAAAGAAGGGTGGCGCTGGACCCTCGGAGCCGTCCTGGTATTGATCGCTCTGGTTCCGGCGCTGGTTCTCCTGGTTTTTTACTACCGGGAGGTGGCGGTCACATACTACATGACCCGCAATCCCCTGCAGCCTTCCTCCCTCCGGATGGCCCGGACAATCGAGGGAGTCCTGGTCGGAAACATGAGGGATCTCGCCGATACGGCGGGTCGCCTGCACTGGACAGGCCCGGTCCCTCCACCGGAAGACCGTCTTCGAAGACTTATC
>JAJZGM010000173.1 GCA_021828525.1 Nitrospirota bacterium
GTCTGCGGGATCCAGATGGACATCCCGAAGCCACTCTGGCGGCGCTGGCTTCAGAAGGAAGGTCTCGAGGGATCCCTGGTCGAGGATCCCCGCTTCGTGGCCGGCCATCTCTACCTGAGAGGCGATCATCCGGACAATGAGCCGGGGTTCATCAAAAAGATTTTCCGGGAGGAAGGATTCGAGGTTCTGATGGTCCGGAAGGGCCAGACCCTGCCCAAGCGGGTCACCCCTTTCCCCGACAACCAGCCCCACTTCTGGCAGGTGGCCCTCCTCTCGCCTGCCGGGGCCAACCCTCTCCATGCCACCTTCCAGGCCCGCACCCGCCTCGAACGGGACGGGATTCTCCATATCGCCTCCCTTTCCCCGACGGTCGTCGTTTACAAGGTCAAGGGCACGAGCTTCATCCTCGCCGACTATTTCCTGGATTTCAAGGACCCCCAGTGCCAGGGAACACTCGTCCTGGGCCACAGCCGCTACTCGACCAACACACTCTCGGTGACGGAACGCGTCCAGCCCTTCTCGGTCCTTGGCCATAACGGAGAGATCAACACCATCGACAAGCTCCGCCGGGAATCATCCATGCTCGGGATCCCGCCCGTCGCCAGCGGCAGCGACTCCCAGGACCTCGACCGGACACTTGAAGGTCTCATGGTCCAGTTCGGCTTCAGCCTGATCGAGGCCATGGAGATCCTTTTTCCACCCGTTACCCATATCATTTCTGCCCTCGACGACGAAAGAAAATCCATGTATTTTCTCTACCGGCGATTCCTCGGCCCCCTGGCCCAGGGACCGGCAGCCATCATTGCCCGCTACGGGAACGAGGCGGTCTTTTCCGTCGACGCCCTGGGGCTCCGTCCCCTTTGGACATTCGAAACCGAGAGCACCCTCTATTTCTCCTCCGAAAGGGGAATCATCCGGGCCCACCAGATGGTCTCCGAACCCAAGCCCTTTGCTCCCGGGGAAAAGATGGCGGTCCTGCTCTCACCCGAGGGTGTCCGCCTCCTGGGATACCCGGATATCCAGAACACCCTCTTCGAGCGTTTCAATGAAAGAATCCGGCCGGCCATCAGCAAGACGAAGCACGAAACGAACCTGGGAGACCTCTCCGCCAGGGAATTTCTTGGCATCGGGGAGGGCGGACCGACCTTCGACCGGCCGGTCCAGACCCTCTGGAATCCTTTCGGTTTTGCCACAGAGGATCTCGACATCCTCTCCGGCATGGCCTCGATCGGAATGGATCCTGTCGGATCCCTGGGATTCGACGGCCCTCTGGCCTCCCTCAACACCGAACGCCAGAATATTCCCGACTACTTCAAGGAAAGCGTCGCGGTGGTGACCAATCCGGCCATCGACCGGGAGAGGGAGATGGAACACTTCTCCCCCCGGATCGTGCTCGGTCCCCGGCCCTATTTCGGAACGTCGGTCCGGGTCCCCAAGGGACTGGACATCTCCCTTCCCATCCTGCTGGGAGGACACCTTTCGGGAGCCCCCCCCCTCCCCGCCGACCCCTACCGTGCCCTGGCCAACAAACACGGAACCTATCTGCTCGAGGATCTGCCCCGGTATTTTCCCCGTTCGGCCATCCGGGTCCTGGATTCGACGATGGAGGAGGGCGCCAATGTCCGGGATCGCCTGGAGGCTCTGGGCAGGGCTGCGATCGAGGCGGCCAGGGACGGAACAGAAATCCTGGTGATCGACGACAGTGCCGCATTAAGGCCGGGACGGGACTGGATCGAGCCGGCCCTGACCGTCGCGACGGTCGACCGGGCCCTGCGCCGGGCCTCTGTTGCCCCCGGGTCCCCCAACCTAAGGAGGACCCTCTCCCTCATCGTCCATAGCGGGGCGCTTAGAAACCTTCACGACCTCATCTTCTATTTCTCGATGGGGGCGGACGCCATGTGCCCCTTCCTCATGCTCGAGTCGGTCCTCGTTCCCCCGAAGGGCGCAGAAGCCTTTTCGGAAACGGAGACCGAGGCCCGCATGGACAGGACCGTCCTTGCGATGCAGAAGGGAATCGAAAAGATCATTTCGACGATGGGAATTCACGAAATGAGGGGCTACGGACGCCTCATGTCCTCGATCGGACTTTCAGTGGATGTCTCGGAGCTCTTTGCCACTCCGAACTTCTTCACCAGCGAAAAGTCCGGGCTCTCGTGGTCCAGGATCGAGGGGGAGGCCCGGGCCCGGGCTCCCTTCTTTCACGCCCCCAGGACCGACAAGCCGACCAAGGTCTTCCATCTTTACCCCAAGGTCTGGAAGCTGGCCCTCGACGTGGCCAACTCCAACGAGCCCTATTCCAAATACCAGGAAAAGCTCTCGGCGATCGAGGCGGAGAATCCCATTTCCATCCGGCATCTGCTCGACCTCGTTCCGCACGGAGCGGCCATTCATTCGGACCGGGTCGACGTCTCCGTCCTCGACCAGGCCTATCCTTTCATCATCAGTTCCATGTCCTTCGGCTCCCAGGGCGAGGTCGCATACCGGGCCTATGCCGAAGCCGCCGAACAGCTCGGCATCCTCTCCTTGAACGGCGAGGGCGGGGAGATCCAGGACATGCTCGGAAAATACCCGAAGAGCCGCGGACAGCAGATCGCTTCGGGACGCTTCGGCGTGAACATCCGGTTGCTGAACTCCTCGAACCTCCTCGAAATCAAGATCGGCCAAGGGGCGAAACCGGGAGAGGGAGGGCACCTTCCCGGCCGCAAGGTCTCCCAGAAGATCGCCCGGGCGCGTCGGGCGAACCCGGGCGTCGACCTGATCTCCCCCTCCAACAACCATGACCTCTATTCCATCGAGGATCTGGCCCAGCTGGTGGCCGAACTCAAAAGCGCCAATCCCAAGGCCCGCATCGTCGTCAAGATCCCGGTCATTCCTGGCGTGGGAACGATCGGGATCGGGATCGCTAAGGCCGGGGCCGACATCATCACTGTCAGCGGATACGACGGAGGAACGGGGGCGGCCCGTCTCCATGCCCTCAAATATGTCGGTCTTCCCGTCGAGATCGGTATCTCCGAGGTTCATCGGGCACTTCTTTCCGCCGGCCTCCGGGACCAGGTCGAGCTCTGGGGAGACGGGGGACTCAAGTCCGCGGTCGATGTCGTCAAGCTCATGTGTCTCGGCGCCAACCGCGTAGGCTTCGGAACCCTGCCCATGGTCGCCATCGGGTGCACCATCTGCCGGGAATGCCAGACGGATACCTGCCACGTCGGGATCGCGACCCAGATCGAAACGGAGGAGGATGCCGCCCGCCATGGTCTCAAACGCTTCGTTCCCCGGGACTACGAATTTGCCGTCCGCCAGTTGGTCCACTTCTTTCGGGGAATGGGTGAAGACTTCCGTCGGATCCTGGGAAGCCTGGGGGTCGACAACGCCCAGTCCGTCGTGGGCAACACGGGCTTTCTGGCCCAGATGCGCCATTTCGACCGTCTCGATCTCACCACTCTCCTGAACCCCCTCCCCTACGGGCTCGGCATCGAGGGAGTCTGCGGCATCGGAGGTGTCCCGGACGTCACGATGACGGAAAAGATCACCGAGGAGGTCTTCCGGGAGCTCCGCAAGCATCCGAATTCC
>JAJZGM010000174.1 GCA_021828525.1 Nitrospirota bacterium
AGTCTCGGCTAACATCGGCCACAAAACCCTCCAGAGGCTCAAGCGCTATACCCATCTCAAGGCCGAGACAATCGTAAGGGAACGCGACCGCACTGAATCAAGGAGGGGTGAAAAACGGCTGCCGATATCCCGGTGACCATCAGAACTCATCGATTCCGGCCCCTCCCGGAGGATCGACTAGGGGGCGATCATGCTATTGTCCAGATAGGAGCGGGAGTAGAGGAAGACCGTTGTCGGATCGGGGAGAACGACCGCCTCCTTCTTTCCCTTGTAGGAGACCCTGGAGAGAAAGTCCCGGATGACGTGGATCCGGGCATGGTCCTTGTTGTCGGCCCGGACCACGATCCAGGGGGCCAGGGCGGAATGGGTCCGCGCGAACATCTGGTTTCGGGCATTCGAGTAGTCCTCCCAGTGCTTCTGGGCCGCCATGTCGATGGGGCTGATCTTCCACTGCTTGAGCGGATCGTCCAGCCGGCTTTCGAGCCGTCTCTTCTGCTCGTCGCGGTCGATGTCGAGGTAATACTTGAAAAGCCGGACCCCCGAGCGGACGATCATCTGCTCGAAGGAGGGGACCGTCTCCATGAACTCCTCATACTGGTCGTTGGTGCAGAAGCCCATCACCCGCTCGACCCCCGCCCGGTTGTACCAGCTCCGGTTCATGAAGACCATCTCTTGGGCCGAAGGAAGGTGAGGCACATAGCGCTGGAAGTACCATTGGGACTGTTCCCGGTCGGAAGGTTTGCCCAGCGCCACCACGCGGGTTTCCCGGGGGGAGAGGTGCTCGGTGAAATGCTTGATCGTTCCGTCCTTGCCTGCCGCGTCGCGTCCTTCGAAGATGATGAGGACCTTCTGGTTTTCCCGGATCAGGTGTTTCTGGAACTTGACGAGCTCGATCTGCACCTCCCGGAGATCCTGGTGGTACTGGACCAATTCCGGCCTCGGTTCGGACACCTCCGGGATCTTCGGGGTCTTCGGTGTTTTCGGGTGTTTTTGGCTCATGGGGACCTCCTCGGGTTGAAGGGATGGTCCCTTCACGGTACCAGAAATCATCGGAAGATACGACCATTCCCGCCCCCTGAGTCCCCCTTGATCTGTCATGGGTTCGCGATCATTTCTTGATCCCGTTGCAATCTTCTTCCGGCAACCTGGGAGCAGAGCCGGGAAAGGAGGAAAGCATCGAAGGGGAAAAAGGGGTCCCGGAGGGTCGGAAAAAAGTCCTGATTCTGGGGGCAAGCGTTGGAAGCGGCCACATGCGGGCCGCCCAGGCAGTCGCGGCCGTCCTTTCGTGTCTTCCCTTCCCGGTCGATGTCCAGGTGGTTGACCTCCTGGAGAGGGGCTCTCCCCTGTACCGGCTCTTCTACCGTTCGGGCTATCTGTGTCTTGCCCGAAATTCTCCCCGGATTCTCGACCGGCTTTACGGCGCGACCGATCTTCTCCCCCCGCCTCTTTCCGGCCTCATATCCCGGTTCGACCGCCTCTTTTTCCGAAAATACCTTCGCGCGCTGTCTCCTTTTCCCCCCGATCTGGTCCTCTGCACCCATTTTCTTCCGCTCGAGATCCTGGCACCCCTCAGGCGGCTGGAGAATCTGGCCTCCCCGCTCTGGGCCCTCGTGACCGATCTCCATCCTCACGGCATCTGGCTATGGGAAGGGGTCGACCGTTATTTCGTGGCAGACGCGGCTTCCGCTGGCCTCGTTCGCAAAAGGCTCGAGGGAATCCCCTCCTGCCCCTATGGAATTCCCGTGCATCCCGATTTTTTAAAGTTTCCGGACCGTAAGGTTTTACTGGACGCTCTGGGTCTGCCTGACCGGAAAACGGTCCTGCTCCTGTCAGGAGGGGAGGGGATCGGGAATCTCAGCTCCGTCCTGGAGTCCTTTTCCGGCTTTCCCGGGGAGTTGACTCTCATAGCCATTGCCGGACGGAACACAAGATTGCTCGAGGAGTGCCGCCGCTGGGCCAGGACCCATGAAAATCGTTGGCTTACGGTCCGGACTCTGGGATTTGTTGAAAACATGGCAGAGTGGATGGCGGTCTCGGACGTCGTGGTCACGAAGCCCGGGGGAATCACCCTCTTCGAGGCTCTGGCCTTGGGAAAGCCTCTGGTTCTCCTGCCGGCCAGGGGAGGCCAGGAGGAGATCAACCGGCGATGGGCGGTCGCGGCCGGGGCCGCCGTGAACTGTCCTGAACCCCGCCTGGCAGGCTCTCTCCTCCGAGGCCTTTTTTCGGACTCCGGGGGTCTCGCAGGGATGGGGGCGGCCTCGGAGCGGGCCGGACGTCCGGAAGCTGCCGGACTGATCTCCCGGGAAATCGTGGAAACCCTGTTCCCGGACAATGTGAGCGAGAGGAGGATTTCATGACACGTTACCGATCGATCTTCATTTCCGATGTCCATCTCGGGACCCGGGACTGCCGGGTCGATCTTCTGCTGGATTTTCTTCGGGAGACGGACTGCGACACCCTCTATCTCGTGGGAGACATCCTTGACTTCTGGCAACTCAAACGCAACTGGTTCTGGCCGGAAACCCACAGCACCGTCATCCAGAAGATTCTCAGAAAGTCCCGTCACGGAACCAAGGTCGTCTACATTCAGGGCAACCATGATCCCGTCCATTTCTTTCTCGACAAGGTCCTGGAGCGAGGGAATGTTCATTTCGGAGATCTGGAAATTGCCCGGGAATGGATCCACCAGGGGGTGGACGGACGACAATATCTTGTGATTCACGGGGACGCCTTCGACCTTTGTCTAAAGACCCTTCCCTGGCTGACCCGGGCCGGCGACTGGGGGTACTCGGTCCTCCTCCGGGTCAACCAGATCCTCTGTTTTGTCAACCGCCTTCTTGGCCGGACAAGCCGATGGTCCCTCTCCCGGGCCGTCAAGAACCGGGTCAAGAAGGTGACCCGGTTCATCGGGGAATATGAAGGGATTCTGGCGATGGCCGCAAAGAACCGCGGGATGGACGGAGTCATCTGCGGTCACATTCATTTTCCCGCCTCTCTTGAAAGGGACGGGGTCGTTTATCTGAACACGGGGGATTGGGTGGAACACGGCTCGGCCCTGGTCGAATCCCACAGCGGGCGCTTTGAAATCCTGCTCTGGGGGGATCGACGCCCCCGGGATCCGGATGTGACGAGGCTCCGGGAGCGGTCCCTTGAAGAAATGGCGGGGGGGTGACTTCCGGGGCTTGGGGGAGGGTTGCGTCTCTTGGCGGTTTTTAAAGGATTTGACCGGTCGCCACCTTGTCGTGATCGTGTTATGATCGGGTCGACCGGAAGTGACCAGAAAGATCCCCGACCAAGGACCTCCGATGCGTGTGCTTTCCGTGAACCCCGGCTCTTCCTCCCTCAAGGCGACTCTTCTCGAGGGGGAGGAAATCCTCTCCGACCACGAAATCCCCCTGGAAGACTCCGTGGAGGGGGTTCAAACCGCCCTCTCGGAGCTTGACCTTTGGAGCCATGAGCGTCCGCCCGAGGGGATCGGTGTCCGGGTGGTCCACGGAGGGCGATCCTTTGGAGCCAGCGTTGTGGTCGAACCCCGGGTCATCAAAGCTTTGACG
>JAJZGM010000011.1 GCA_021828525.1 Nitrospirota bacterium
CCGATCTCTGGTTCGGTTATGCAGCCCGGGCCCGCCATCCGGAGGTCGAAAAGTGGATCAGTCAGGGAGCAAACTTCACCGAGACCGACAAGAAGGCCCTGTTCGATCTCCAGAGGACGATCCTGAAGGAACTGGTCCCTCTCTACCGCTCCCTGGCGCAGGAAGGGCGGATCGAGATCTCGACCTCCCCCTATTTCCATCCCATCCTTCCCCTTCTGATCTCGTCCAAGACAGCCCGAAGGGCCCACCCCAACCTCTCCCTTCCCGATGAATTCGTCTGGCCGGAAGATGCCGCCCTCCAGGTCGAAAGTGCCTTGAGACGCCACGAGGAGGTCTTCGGTCTTCGTCCGAAGGGAATGTGGCCGTCCGAGGGGTCGGTCTCTCCGGAGGTGGTTCGGATCGCCCAGGGTGCGGGTCTCCAGTGGATGGCCTCCGACGAGGACATTCTTTTCATCTCCCGGGAAATGGCCAACCTCAAGGAGGGGAGCCTGTACGAACCCTACGAGGTCACCATCGACGGGGCGAAGGTCAGGATGGTCTTCCGGGACCGAAACCTGTCGGACCGGATCGGATTCGCCTATGCGCGGTACAACGGGACGGAGGCGGCTTCAGACCTTCTGGGACACATGGAACAGATCGCGAAGCGGGAAGAGTCCGCAGGAAGAAATGCCACGATCCCGATCATCCTCGATGGGGAAAATCCCTGGGAAGCCTATGCCGATGGAGGCTTCCACTTCCTGAAAACGGTCTTCGAAAGACTTTCGGCCCACCCCTTCCTCCGGACAGAGACCGTCTCGGGAAGCCTTTCGCAAACGCCTGCCCGGTCGATCGACAGGCTTGCCACGGGATCGTGGATCAACCACGACTTCAAAATCTGGATCGGCCACCCCGAGGACAACAAGGGTTGGAATTTCCTCCGGGAGACCCGGATGGCCTTTGCGGAGGCGACGAAGGGGGACCCGGGGAAAAAGATATCCGCGGACGCGGTCGAGCGGGCCCGCCGGGAACTCTTCGCCGCCGAAGGCTCCGATTGGTTCTGGTGGTACGGGGACGATTTCAAGAGCCTCCAGTCCCCCGAGTTCGACCGCCTTTTCCGTGTCCACCAGCAGAATGTCTACCGGATTCTGGGACTGTCTCCCCCCATTCTCTTGAACGAGCCCATCCGGGAGACGGACATGGGGACGGGGGTCATCCTTCCGGTGGACTTCATAAGGCCGATCATCGACGGAGAGGTCACCCATTATTTCGAATGGACCGGGGCCGGATTCTTTGACAACCACAAGCTCCAGGGCTCCATGTATCTCCGGGAGACCCCCCTGGCGGCAATCTACTACGGCTTTGACGAGGAGACTCTTTACATCCGGGTGGACTTCGACGACAACTACCGACCTGAAGAGCGGCACGATCCCACGCTTGCCCTCAGGTTTCTCGACCACCACGAAACGAAGATCCTCTGTCCGCTGGTTCCGGGAACGGGGGAGATCCCGCTCGAAGGAACGGAGGGGGGAAAGGCGCGATGGGGGTTCCGGAAGATCGGGGAAATCGCCATCCCTTACCGGAGTTTAGGTCTCGAACCCGGGGAGTGGCTCGGAGCCCTGTTCGAGCTCTACGAGGGAGAGACGATGGTCGACCAGTGTCCCCGGGGCCACACCCTGTCGATTCAGGTTCCCGACGAACAGTTTGTCAAATCGATCTGGAGGCTGTGAGATGGAATTGCAAAAGGCCGGTCCGGACGGGGACCATCGCGCAACGATGGTCTTTGTCCTGCACAACCACCAGCCGGCAGGAAATTTTTCCCATGTCTTCCGGGAATCCTTCGACCGGTGCTACCGGCCCACCCTTGATCTTCTGTGGCAGTACGAGACCCTCCATGCCTCCCTCCACTATACCGGACCCCTTCTCGAGTGGATCGAGTCGAACGAGCCGTCCTTCCTGGACCGGCTCAAAAAAATGGTGGAGCGCGGTCAGGTGGAGGTCATCGGGGGAGGATTCTACGAGCCGATCTTCTGCTGGCTCCGGTCGGCCGACCAGCGGCGCCAGGTCGACCTCATGCGGCGCCACCTCGAGACGAGGCTCGGAAGTTCGGGGGAGGGATTCTGGCTGGCGGAACGGGTGTGGGAGACGGATCTGCCGGCGAGACTTTTTCCCCTGGGGCTGACCTATGCGCCCCTGGACGACCATCATTTTCACCTGGCCGGTATCGACGACGAAGACCTTCACGGTTACTACACCGTCTCCTGGGAGGGGTCACCCCTCCGGATCTTTCCGATATCCAAGGAGCTTCGGTACCTGATTCCCTTCCGCCAGGTCGACCAGCTCCTGTCCTTCCTCGACAGGCGGGCGCGGGGAGGGCGGGTCCTGACCTATGCCGACGACGGGGAAAAGTTTGGCATCTGGCCTGAGACCTACCGCTGGGTCTGGGAAGAGAAATACCTCGAGCATCTCTTTTCTATGCTTTCGGCCCAGTCGGGATGGCTCCGGGTGGCCTCCATGGGGGAGGTGGTGGCCGACCGGACTCCCACCGGCATCGCCGTCCTCCCCAATGCCTCCTACACCGAAATGATGGAATGGGCCCTGCCGGCCCGGATCAGCCACTCCTTTCACGAGTGGTCCCTGAAGTGGGAGCGGGAAGGGGCCGATCCCGACCTCAGGGTCCTCTTCCGGGGGGGGATCTTCGAAAACTTCCTGGTCAAGTATCCTGATGTCCACCGTCTCTACCACCGGATGCTCCTGACGGGAGCCTTCCTGCGGGAGGCCTGGCCCTCCTCGGAGCCTCCGGAGGGCGTTTTGTCCCCCTACCTCAAGGCCCAGGGAAACGACGTTTACTGGCACGGCCTTTTCGGGGGAATCTATTTGTCCAATCTCCGGCACGAAGCCTTCGCCAACCTTCTCATGGCCGAACAGCGCATGGAATCCGAAGGAAAGCTTCCTGTGCCGGCCTTTCTCGAAGGGGATTTCGACGCGGACGGAACGAGGGAATTTTTTGTCCGGCAACGCTCCTACAATCTCTGGATCACCCCCCGTTATGGCGGAAGCGTTCTCGAATGGGACGACCGGATCACAGGATTTCATCTGACCAACACCCTGACCCGCCAGGAGGAGGCCTACCACATCCGCCACCGGGAGGACCGGAAGAAAATGGAGGGAGCGACAGCCAGCGAAGGGGGAATCGCCTCGATCCATGACCGACCGGTCGGCGACACAGGCCATGCCCTGGAGGGGATCATCTACGACCGCCGTCCCCGCCGGGCCTTTTCCGAAGGCTTTGCTCCCATAGGAACCCCTGCCCCGGGACTTCTCGACGGATCGGCCCTGTCCCCCGACATGGGCCGGACTCCCTACCGCGTCGTCTCCGGACCGGACGGCCGGCTCCAGATGGAAGGAGCGGGCGAAGTGGCGGGAATTCCCTTCCTCCTGTCGAAGGGCTACCGCTTCTTCGAGGACCATTTTTCGGTCACATGGACCCTGTCCTCCCCCGGAGTGACGGAACTGCCCGATTCATGGAAGGAATGGGCCCTCTTTGCGGAGCTCCCCCTCACCCTTCTGGCCGGGCATGATTCCGGACGCACGATCCATGTGGACGGCCGGAAGGACCCCTTTCTCTGGGACGAGCCCTGGGAACACGGGGAGGTCGGCTGGTACAGGGGGGAGGATTCCTGGTCGAAGACCGCCTTTCTGGCCCGGCTTTCCGGTGTCGTCCGCCTGATCCACGCTCCGATCGAAACGGTCTCCCTGTCGGAATCGGGCCTTGAACGGATTTTTCAGGGAACCCTTTTCATCCATGCGATTCCAATCGCCTTCCTCCTGGGAGGAGAGGCCAGAATCACGATATTTACGGGACCTGATTCAAGGAGCCAGCCCCATGCCTGATCTCAGAAAGGATCCCATCGTCGGTCGCTGGGTGATCATCTCCACGGCCCGGAGCCGACGACCTGTGGACTACAAGACCTTCAAGAACGAATACCGCTATCAGGTCTGTCCCCTCTGTGCGGGCCAGGAGGACAAGACTCCGCCCGAGGTCCTGGCCTACCGGGTCCAGGGAAGCCTCCCCAACACTCCTGGCTGGACCCTCCGGGTCGTTCCCAACAAGTTTCCTGCGCTGATGGTCGAGGGGAGTCTTGACCGGGAAGGGGTGGGTCTCTATGACAAGATGAACGGGATCGGGGCGCACGAGGTGATCATAGAAACCCCCGAACACCGGAAGACCCTGGCGACCTTTTCCGGGAAGGAGTTCGAGGATGTCCTCTGGGCCTACCGTGACCGGATTCTCGATCTCAAGAAGGACGCCCGGTTTCGGTACATCATGATTTTCAAGAACTACGGGGAACCGGCCGGAGCCTCCCTCGAACACAGCCATAGCCAGCTTATCGCCCTTCCCGTCATCCCGACGGTGGTGATCGAGGAGATGGTCGGGGCCAAGACCCATTTCGAGGAGAAGGAACGCTGCATTTTCTGCGACATCATCCGGCAGGAGGTCATGGACGGCTCCCGGCTCGTCGCGGAGAACCAGGAGTTTGTGGCGATCACTCCCTTCGCCTCCCGCTTTCCCTTCGAGGTCTGGATCCTGCCGAAGCGTCACGCCGCCTCATTCCAGGAAGGCCAGAAGTCCCAATACGAGGCTCTGGCCAAGATCTTTCTCGATGTTTTAAGGCGTCTCAACAAGGCCCTCATGAATCCGCCGTACAACTTCATCCTCCATACCGCCCCGCTCCAGGACAAGGGGTCCGAGGATTATTACCACTGGCATTTCGAGATCATGCCGACGCTCACGCAGGTGGCCGGATTCGAATGGGGAACCGGGTTCTACATCAATCCCACCCCTCCGGAAGAGGCGGCCCAGTTTCTTCGAGAGATTTCGCTTCCCTGAGCGCCCTGAGAAAAGGTTCCGCAAAACGGCCGGACTTCCGGCCGCAAGACAAAATATGACCATTCTTACCCCAGGAGGACCAGGCATGACCCAGGAGACCGTGAACGACTGGCAGAAAAAATACCGGTATGTCGCCGAATTTTCCGGGGGGTGGCCCGAGGTGACCGACCTTCCCCGGCTCCGGAAGGACTATCTTGAGTCCCTGGTGGAGGATCTCGTCTTCCATCCGGAGGCGGGAATCCGGGGACAGTCCTTTCGCCTTCTCCGTTCGTCCTTTTTGAAATCAGGGGCCACCCTGGCCTCCATCGAACCCCTCTACCGGGCCATCGGCCGCGGAGAGGCCGGGGGATTCACCGTTCCGGCCATCAATATCCGGGGACTCACCTTTCTGACCGTGCGACGCGTTCTCCGGGCCATGCGATCCATCAAGGGAGGGCCGGTCATCTTCGAGCTCGCCAAGAGCGAAATCGGGTATTCCTTCCAGCGTCCGATGGAATACGCGGGCCTCGTCATGGCCGGAGCCCTGGCAGAAAACCACACCGGGCCGATTTTCATTCAGGGAGATCATTACCAGTTCAACGCAAAGAACTACGCCCGGGATTCCGCCGGGGAAATCGAGAGCCTCAAGAAACTCATCCAGGAATCGATCGATGCCGGCTACCGGAACATCGACATCGACGCCTCGACCCTGGTGACCCTCGACCCCCCGGACCTTCGCGACCAGCAGAGGGAAAACGGAAAGATGACGGCCCTTCTGACCCATTTCATCCGGCAGATAACCCCTGCCCAAGAGAAATTTCCGGTCTCGGTGGGGGGGGAGATCGGGGAGGTGGGCAAGGAGAACTCCTCTCCCGAGGAACTCGAGGCCTTCATGGAGGTCTACGGCGATGAACTCGCGCGTCTGGATTCCCGGGATGTGCCGATCAGCAAGATCAGCGTCCAGACCGGGACCTCCCATGGGGGAGTTCCGCTTCCCGATGGACGCATCGCCCCCGTGAGCCTCGACTTTTCGACTCTGGAGGCTTTAGGAGAGCGGGCCCGGAGCCGTTACCACATGGGGGGGGCGGTCCAGCACGGGGCCTCGACCCTTCCGGAGGACCTCTTCGACCACTTTCCCAGGGTGAAGACTCTGGAAATCCACCTCGCGACCGGTTTCCAGAACGCCGTCTTCGATCACCCGGCCTTTCCGGCGGGCCTCAAAAAGGAGATGGAAGCCTTCATGACGAAGGAGTTTGCCGGGGAGCGGAAGGCGGGTGAGACGGAGGAGCAGTTCTTCTACAAGAACCGGAAGCGGACCTACGGTCCCTTCAAAAGGCAGCTCTCCTCCCTTCCGGAGACCGTCCTCGATCCGATCATGGAGGATCTCGAGAAACGCTTCGTCACGCTCTTTTCGAAACTCGGACTCTCGGGGACCTCGGGGCTTTTGGAAAAATACTTCGGAGTTAACCGATAGTGATCCCCGACCGGCCCCCGATCCATGGGAGGCCTGTTTCGGGAGGACCGGAGAATATGAAACGTCCTCTTTTCGGCTGAGGGTCCCAAAGGCGGAAAGGTCAGCGCTCCCCGGAGAAGGAAGGACCTCAGAAATCCCATCGAGGAAGGGAGCCCCGGGGGCTGGGGCGACCTCCTCATCCGGCCGCCTTGTGTGTGAGGGGCAGCTTTCATTTTGGGGAAAGATTCAGGCGGGGCTCAGCCACGAAGACCCACGGGGGCTGAGCCTTTCATCGGGGAGTCACCGGCCCGGCAGACGTTTTTAAAGAAAAACCGCCTGATCCGGATCCGTCGGGTGGATGACCAAGGGAGGCATGACATGGCCGATAATCAGGGAAATCTCGTTTTTGTTCTTCACGCGCACCTCCCCTACGTCCGTCATCCGGAACATGAGATTTTCCTTGAGGAGAACTGGTTTTTCGAGGGACTGATCGAAACCTACCTTCCCCTTCTGGCCATGTTCGACCGGCTGAACAGGGATGGGGTGAGATTCCGGATCACCATGACACTCTCTCCCACCCTGGTCTCCATGATGGAGGATCCCCTCCTGATGGGCCGGTTCGAGAAACGCCTCTCCCTGCTCCGGGAGCTGTCCGAGAGGGAGGTGGTCCGGACCCGCGGGACGGAGTTCGATGGCGTGGCGCGTTTCTACCGAGACCATCTCGAATTCCTCGACCGGGTCTACCGGCAGGATCTGGGAAGAAATCTGACCCGGGCCTTCCGCCGCCACATGGAATCGGGGTCCCTCGAGGGGATCACCTGCGGGGCGACCCACGGATTCCTGCCCTTTCTCCAGGAAGTTCCGGGATCGGCCGAGGCCCAGGTCCGGGTCGGCGTCTCGACCTTCCGCCGCGTCTTCGGACGGGCTCCCCAAGGCATCTGGCTCCCGGAGTGCGCCTATTACGAGGGGCTCGACCGGATCCTCAAAAAGGAGGGGCTCCGGTTCTTTTTCATGGAGGCCCATGGTCTCCTCTATGCCGACCCGAGGCCTCCGGCCGGGGTCTACGCCCCGCTTGTCACCCCGGCCGGGGTCTGGGCCTTCGCTCGCGACCCCGAATCCTCCCGGCAGGTCTGGAGCGCTAAGGAAGGCTATCCCGGGGACTTCGACTACCGGGACTTCTACCGCGACATCGGCTACGACCTCGACTACGCCTATATTCGCCCCTATCTCCATACCGATGGTCCCCGGGGCATGACCGGGCTCAAATACCACCGGATCACCGGTCCCACGGACCAGAAGGAGGTCTACAATCCGGCATGGGCCCAGAACCGCGTCCGGGAACATGCCCGGGATTTTGTGGAACGGAGGACCGCCCAGATCCGGGGCCTATCCGGAACCTTAGGGATTTCTCCGACGGTGGTCTGTCCCTACGATGCCGAGCTTTTCGGCCACTGGTGGTTTGAGGGGGTGAACTTCCTCGAGGAGGTTTTCCGGGAGGTGGCCCGCCAGAACACGGTCGAAGTCCACACGCCGGTCGAGCTTGTGCGGGCGGGAATTCCGGCGTCGTCGGGGGATCCCGAGCCGTCGTCGTGGGGGGAGAACGGGTATTATGAATTCTGGATGAACGGGACCAACGACTGGATCTATCCACCCCTGTTCGAGGCGGCCCGGGAGATGGTCCGTCTGTCGGAGCACGCCGGGAAATACCGGGGGCGCGAGCGCGAGATCGCAAACCAGATGGGCCGGGAGCTTCTTCTGGCCCAGAGTTCCGACTGGCCCTTCATCATGACCACCAAAACCATGGTGGAGTATGCCGTCGACCGTCTGAAAGGACACCTCTATCAGTTCTGGGCCCTCCGGGAGATGCTGGTTTCAGGCCGGTTCCGGGAGGATGTTTTTCAGGAGGTCCGGGGCCGGGATGCGCTGTTTCCGGACCTTGACATTTCGGTCTTTCTGCCCCTCAACTGACAGGAGGAGGGGACAGGGCCCGGTGACGGAGGGCATGGAACCGGGGGGCCCAGGTCCTGGCCTGGCCTATCGTTTCTCCGCCATGAAGGCCTTGAAGCGCCCGAGCTCCTCCAGGGCGCTCTGGAACTCTTCGAGATCGCTCATGAAGGGCCGGATCTTTTCCATCTCCTCCATGAAGGACCGGAAACGTTCCATTTCGGCCATGAGGCTCTTCATGCGGTCCTGTTCGGAGGCGAACACGGCCCGGAACCGGTCCATTTCCGCCAGGAGAAGCTTGAACTTTTCCACTTCCCCCATGAAGGTGCGGAACCGCTCCATCTCGACCGTCAGGGCCTTGAAGCGGTCGAGGTCTGACATGGAGGGGCGGACGTAGGTCAGTTCGGTCATGAAGGCGCGGAACTTTTCCAGGGTCGAGGTGGTCTTTCCGGGTTCCATCGATCTCTCCATTTCTTTTTTAAATCAATAAATTTTAATGATCTTTAAGAAGAATTCTTTCAAATCAAATAATAAGACTTTGCCAGACAAATTCTTTTTGTTCTGCTAATTTTTTCCACCTTAACTCTTTCAATGAAAAGGATACACCAATATTTTTAAATGTCCAACAGACAGGAAATTCCGGATCGGCTCTGGCGCACGGTATTGGGACCCCCCCCCGGGCGAGCGGGAAGGACCACGCTCCGGAAGGCTCCCGGAGGCGGGATTTAAGAGAGGATGTCCAGCCGGCCTCTCCTTCCTTCTGCCGATACTCCTCCTCCTTCCGGGGTGCGCAACCCATGGCGGACCCGGCCAAAAATTACCGGGACCGACCCTAAGCCCCCCTCCTCAGGCCCTCCCGGCCCCGGCAAAAGGACCGGTGGGGCCGCCAAGGAATCAGGCTCCCCCGATGGTTTCTCCCGCCTCCCCAGTGCTTCCGCCCTGCGGGTCGCTGACCCTCTCCTCATCCAAAAGACGGGTGGAATTTCTTATGGCCGGGCAGGGGGTCATGGGAAAGACCGCATCTGACCGAACCGTCCTGGGCTTTGCGGAGAGAGAGGCCATCGCCCGCCTCTCCCGGTGCTCCGGGATCGAAAGGACGCTTTCGGGATTCTATGACGCCACCCATGTTCCGGACCCTGGCGACAGACGAAGGGTCGTCCGGAAAATTAAGAGGGCCCTGGACCTCCGCCCCCGTTTCCGGGTCGTCTGGGAATCCTGCCGGGAGGAAGGGGAGAGGCGATCCTGCCAGGTCGTGATCGAGGGAACGGTGAGGCGCCTCCGGGGGGACCCCGCATTTTCGATCCGGTCCTTCGGAATCGGGAAGACAGGAGTGATCCGGGACGGAGAGACGATGCATGTCCGTTTTTCCCTGACCCGTCCGGCCACTGTCTATCTCTTCGACGTGGACGAAGGGGGGAAGGCGACGCTTTTGTTTCCGGGACCCCTGGAAGAAGAGGGCAGGGTCCCGGCGGGATCCCGGGTCGTCATTCCGCCTGAGAACCAGAAGGCGGTGACTCTGGTGGCCACCCTTTCCCCCGGAATGAAAAAACATGTCGGCCATATCTGGATTCTGGCCCTGGAAGGCAGGATTTTTCCCAAGGCGGAGAATCTTTGGAAAAAGTCCGGACCTGACGGGACCCTGCCTGTTGTGGGAGATTTTTTCGGAGGGCTTCTGCCGGAGATACAGCCACCGGGCCAAGGCGGCGGGTGGAGCCTTCGAGTGATCCCCTACGAGATTGTCGGGAAGGGAACCACCTCCTCCGGGGCGGGTCCGGGACATCACTGAAGGATTTCCATTTCATGGATCCGGGATCCCCGGTCTGGACCGAATGCCCGATCCATCATCAGGTGGATCTTTTGAAGATCCGGCCTGGTCTGGACATGAAAAGGGGCATGTGCTATAGTCCGACAAGTTTGTCTCTGGGAATTTATGACCGCGATAAGAAAAACTTGAGCCTTTTGTGCCGGAGAGTCTGGTAGGATTCTCGTTGATCCAGTTGGTGAACGGCAAAAGACGACGGAGCAGGAACAGAACCCAGGAATTCCAGGGGAAGCCGGCCGATCCGGTTTCATGACAGATTAATATTTTCATAGATTATGAAAGCTTTCATGGTGCATGAAATGTTTCATAGGCTATGAAAGCGACTGAAAGTTGGCAGTGAGACTGAAACTTTCTAGAAAAAACGCCTTCCTAGCCCTGTCCGCCAGTCTTCTGATCCTGGGGTCCGTCCTGTTTCTGTTTTATCGGAACTCCGGAAAACCCTCGTCCCCGGCCAGTGTCGAAAAAGCCTCCCTTCCCTACGATCCGTCCCGCTTCCGTATCGGCCATGTCAGATACCGCTACTTCGAGCTCTGGACGCAGATTCCCGGGGTCATTCACGGCTTCCGCAAGACGGTCGTCTACGGCCATGTTCCCGGTTACCTCAAGTTCCTGAACGTCGACAAGGGAGACTGGGTCATCCGGGGACAGGTCCTGGGATACATCTACGATCCGGAGCTCTACCAGAGCTGGCAACGGGCCCTGGCCGAAGCGGCGATCGCCCACATCACCTTTCTCCGGAAGTACCGGGTCTGGAAGGGAGACCCCCGGGTGATCTCCCTCCAGCGGGTCCAGATGGCCGAGGCCCTCTGGAAGGAGCGAGAGGCCCAGGCCGGATATTTCCGCTCCCTCGTCCGCTACAAGACGATCGTGGCTCCCTTCTCCGGCATCGTCACCCACCGCTATGTGGACCCCTGGAACCTCGTCTCGCAGGGAACGGGGGGGACCACCCCTGCCCTTCCCATCATCAAGATCGAGGATGTCGAGGAAATGCGCCTCTATGTCGGGGTACCCGAACACTTCGTCCGGTTCGTCAAGCGGGGACTCAAAGCTGAGCTCCGGGCCCAGGGACTCCCGGGGAAGGTCTTCCGGGCCCGGGTCACGCGATATGCCTTCCGGCTCAATCCGGAAACGCGCACGATGCGGACCGAGATCGATGTCGACAACCCCGACCATCTCCTTCAGCCAGGCATGTTCGTCGACACCCGCATCCGTCTCCATGTCTTCCCCCATGTTCTCTCCGTCCACCATATGGCGGTCATCGAGGAGCGCCACGGAAATTTCGCCTATATTCTCCGGGGAGGGAAACGCCTCAAGGTTCCCGTGGTGGTTGGCTACCGGAACGGGGACTACACGGAGATCCTCCAGGGGCTCGACGGCTCGGAGACAGTTCTCGTGAAACTTCACAAGACAATTTTCTGAATCGAATGATCAAGATCCTTCCGTAAGGGCGGAAAAAGGGAGAGGCTTCATGTTTCTAGTCAAGATGTCGCTCAAGAGCCCCTATTCGATAATTGCGATGGCCCTGGCCATCATTCTTCTGGGCGCCCAGAGCCTCTCCTCCATGAACGTCTCCATCCTTCCCCGGATCCCTCTTCCGGTGGTCGAGGTCCTCACTGTCTTTCCCGGCATGAATGTCTACAACACCGAGATGGACATCACCGAACAGATGGAGCGGATCATCCTCCAGGCTCCCTACATCCGGTCGATCAAGTCGGAGAGCCTGGTGGGGATCAGCATGATCCAGATCCGCTTCCGGTCGTCCTATTCGCTCTCGGCCGGGGTCTCGATGGTGACCTCGCTCGTCTACTCCTCGATGAAATACCTTCCCCCGGGGATCTTTCCCCCGATCATCATCCCCTTCGGCATCTCGGCCATTCCCATCGCCGACCTGGTCCTCTCCTCGAAAGAGCTCACCCAGATGCAGATGTTCGACCTGGGGTACTTCAATGTCCGCTCCCAGATGGGAACAGTCCCCGGTGTGGCGGCTCCTCCCGTCTTCGGAGGACTCTCCCGACAGATCCAGGTCTATACCAACAACACGGCCCTTCTGGCCCGGGGGCTCACGATCTGGGACGTGGTCAACGCGCTCAACCGCCAGAACATCGTCTGGCCGGCAGGATTCGCCAAGATCGGGGACATGAGCTACAACGTCTTCGTGAACGCGCTTCTGGGGCCGGTCAAGTCGATCAATGACGTTCCGATCAAGGTGGAACACGGACAACCCGTCTACATCAAGGATGTCGGCATCGCGAAGGACTCCTACCGGATCCAGACCAATCCGGTGCGGGTCGACGGGCGAAAGTCCGTCTACATCCCGGTCCTCAAGCAGGAGGGGGCCAACACCGTCAAGGTGATCGATGCCACGCAGGCGGCGATCAAGACCTTCTATGGGCTTCCCAAAAGCCTCGACATCTCCCTGGTCTTCGACCAGTCGGTCTATATCCGGGACTCGGTCGCCTCCCTCGAACGGGAAGGAATCGTCGGGATCCTGCTGACCGCGGCCATGATCCTGATCTTTCTTGGCAATGTCCGCTCCACCCTCATCATCACCACCTCCATCCCGCTCTCGCTATTGGTGGGCTTCATCATGCTGAACGCCACCGGTCAGACGATCAACATCATGACCCTGGGGGGGCTGGCGCTGGCCATCGGGCGTCTGGTCGACGACGCCATCGTCGTTCTCGAGAACACCAATCGCCACCTCGAAATGGGAAAGACGCCCTCCCAGGCGGCCCTGGACGGAGCCGGGGAGGTCGCCATGCCCGTTTTGGCCTCGACGATCGCCACCATGATCGTCTTCTCCCCCGTCCTCTTTCTCCTGGGCAAGGGCAAGTACCTCTTTACCCCCCTGGCCGCCGCCGTCGCCTATTCCATGCTGGCCTCCTACTTCGTTTCGATGACCCTGGTGCCGGTCCTCTCGTCCTGGTTTTTGAAGCCGGAATCGGCCTACAGAAACAGCCGGTCGCTCTTTCGTCGCGGGGTCACGCGTTTCAACGCCTTATTCGACCGGTTCAGGAATACCTATCGCAACACCCTGAAGATCGCCCTCCGACACCGGGGGCCGGTCTCGATCCTCATCTTCCTGGCCTTTGTCGGCTCCTTCTTCCTGTTTGCGCATATCGGATCGGAGTATTTTCCGCCCGACGACACCGGCGCCTTCATCATCCAGATGCGTCTTCCCGACGGGAGCCGGATCGAGAAGACCGACGCGGTCAGCGCCCGGGTGGATGCCGCCATCCGCCGGATCATCCCGGCCAAGGACATCGTCCACGTCGTGATCAACGAGGGGGTCCGTCCCGGGTGGGACGCCATGTACACGACCAATCTCTGGAGCCACATGGCCTTTGTCCTGGTCCAGCTCAATGGCTCGAATGAGCGAAAGCGGTCGATGTGGGACTTCGAGCACGAGCTCCGGCCCTACCTGGTCTCCCACTTTCCCAATGTGGAGTTCTACTTCGAGTCCTCCTCGATCATCACCCAGATCCTGGCAGGCTCGGGGGAGGCCCCTGTCGACATCCAGCTTCTGGGCCCCTCCTACCGCAAGCTGGGGCAGATCGCCCACAAGATCGTGGATCATATCCGGTCCATCCCCGGGACCACCGATGTCCGGCTCAAGCAGAACATCCATTATCCGTCGATGTTCATCGATGTCGACCGGAACAAGGCCCAGTTCCTGGGGGTGTCGGAGCTTGATGTTGAGCGGAACGTCATCACGAGCCTGGTGACCGACGTGGCCATCGGAGAGAATTTCTGGGTCGACCAGACCACGGGGAACCCCTACTTTCTCACTGCCCAGTATCCCGAAGACAAAATCAACTCCATGGACGCCCTCTCGAACATCCTGGTCCGCCAGCTCAGGGGGTCGGACTACGCGGAGTCGGGGGCGGAGAATCCTCCCATTTACCTTCGGGACATCGCCGAGATCCGCCGCATCACCATTCCGCCGGCCATCTTCCATTACAATGTCCAGCGCGTGGTCGACATCCTGGTCAATGTGACCCACGATCCGGGGATCTCCCTGGGAGGGGTCGGAGGCAAGATCGACGACTATCTCGCAAAGATGAAATTTCCGAAGGGGTATTCCTGGCGCGAATCCGGGATGCTGGCCTCGATGCACCGCTCCTTCGGGTCGATGGGCCTCGCGGTCCTTCTGGCCATGGCCCTGGTCTACCTGGCATTGGTGGCCCAGTTCCAGTCCTTCCTCGATCCCTTCATCATCATGATGTCGGTCCCCTTCGGACTCATCGGGGTCTTCGCCATGCTCTACGCCACGGGAACCGGGATCAACGTGGAGTCCCTGATCGGGGTGATCATGGATATCGGAATCGGAGTCTCGAACTCGGTGCTGCTAGTCGAGTTCGCGATCCGTCTCCGGGAGCAGGGGGCTCCCCTTTACCGGGCGGTGGTCGAGGCGGGGGCCACCCGTCTTCGTCCGATCCTCATGACGGCAATCGGGACGATCCTCGCCATGATCCCGACAGCGATCGGGATGGGGGTCGGCTCCGGCGCCGAGGAACCCCTGGCCCGGGCCGTGATCGGGGGCCTCATGGTGATGACGGTTCTGACGCTCGTTCAGGTTCCCATTTTCTATGTGATCCTTCACACCTGGGAGGAGAAATGGAAGGCCCGGAGGCAAGCCCGCTAGGGGGCCGGCTTGCCCTTTGGCAAGCCGGAGATCTGAATGAGCAATCCGGAAAAGGCCGGTCAGTCGATCGAAAGGAAGGGAAAATCGGTGACCTCAAACTGCTGCCCTGCTCCGTCGATCAACGCGGTTCCCGGCTCCCAGTGGGCGCGCTTCACGAACCCCAATCCGAGGACCGAGCCGGCCATCTGGGAGGGGGCAAGAGAGGTGAGGGATCCGGCCTCGGAGCCGTCGAGGACCGAAAAGAGCGGGCGGGGGCAGACGGTCTCCCGGACCGAGGGGGATTTCGAACGGAGGCCGGTGAGCCTTCTGGAGAGCTGGCCCTGGAACTTGAGTCGCGTGACAGGTTCCTGCCCGACATAGCACCCCTTGTTGTAGGAGACGGCGACAGCATCGAGACCGGCTTCGGCCGGGAAGTGGCCCTCGTTCAGCTCGGAGGGGGGGAGGGGAATTCCCCGCTCGAGGCGATAGGTTTCAATGGCCCCTGCGTCAAGGGTCATGCCTCCGGCCGACAGGACCCGCCCCTCGAGGTCCCGGGCGGCTTTTTCAAAGGAATCCCGGGGAATCCAGAGATCGATCCAGGGGCCGGCATCCCGTTCGAAGGCAAAGGGATGGGG
>JAJZGM010000175.1 GCA_021828525.1 Nitrospirota bacterium
GCGACTTTTTTGTTTCCTGTGGCATAATAGCCCGCGATTCCCGTTTGAGGCAAGAGGTCGGATGTTGAGGAAGGACAGGGCTTCGGGCCCTGCCTGCCGGTGATGCTTATGAAGGCCGGAGAGGATGTGCTTCGGAAGTATTGACCTAAGGGAGGACGGACGGTTATGGCGGCGGATGAGGCGAAAGACCAGGAAGACTCGGGGATTCCCTGGACAGATGATGCCCAGGCATTGCTGAAGAAGGTTCCGTTTTTCATCCGCAAGAATGTTGAAAAGGAAGCGGAAGACTATGCCCGGTCCCACGGCATGTCCCGAGTCGAGGCCAGCGTCATTGTCCGGATCAAGGCCTCCAAGTCGGGCGACTCCCCCGAAGCTTCCGCTCCCACGGAGGCGCCTCCCCCTCTTCCCCCTCCTCCCCCCGCCGCTCCTGCCGAGAATCTTTCGCCTCGCGAAGGGATTCAGGCCGAGACTCCCCGCGTCTCCGGGTCCCAGGTCCCGCGCGCATCCGTTTCGTCACTTCGCGAGTATGCAAGTTTCGTCATCCTGCGGATCGACCCGGAATGGAGGAAGGTCCATCCGGCAGAGGTCGGCCACGGAAAAAAGGAATTCGGTGACGTCGTCAGGTCCTTCGAAAGCCAGGTCGCGAGCAGTTCTTACAGTCTGGTCGGGCTTTCCGGGCTGGGAGACGTCCTTCTCTGGAGGGTCGGAACCAATATCGGACTGCTCCAGGAAATGACCGGCAAGCTTCTCTCCACCTATCTGGGCCGGTATCTGACGGTCGAAAGGTCCTATCTCGGTTTCCTGGGAGAGACCGGTTCGAGGACTCCGTTTGTTCCCCGGAACTCCCGATTCATTCACGTCAGACCTCTGGTCCGTTCCAAGGATTGGCCCCAGCTTCCCGAATTCGTCCGGGAGGGTGCGGAACGGGAACGCAGAGTTGTCGTTGACCGCTTTTCGGGAGTCCGGATGACGCTGGCTTCGAGCTATGGCCTGGATGAATCGGATCTTCTCATGATCATGGAGTCGGATTCGGCAGAACTGATTGTGGATCTGAACCAGGCGCTCCAGACCACTCAGGAGAACCGTTACCTGAACATGACCTGCCGGGGACTGACCGGGATCTCCCGGCCCCTGGGGGATGTCCTTGATATGCTGGGCGGTGTGTAGACCCTGGGCCCGGGGTCAAGGGGAGGGGGATGGAACGGACCTTGCTTCTCAATGCGACCTATGAGCCTCTCAAGATCGTTCCCTGGCAAAAGGCTGTGCATCTTTTTTTCCAGGGGAAGGTGGAGGTTGTGGAGACCTATGGCCGCGACATCCGCTCCGCCCGTCTTTCCATGAAGGTCCCTGCCGTCGTCAGACTCTACCGGATGGTCCTTTTTCATCACACCAGACGTCTGGTCAAGTTTTCCCGCGAGACCATCTTTGCCCGGGACCGTAACTGCTGCCAGTACTGCGGCAAGGCGTTCCCCCCGGAAGACCTGACCTTCGACCACATCATCCCCGTGGCCCAGGGGGGCATGAAAACCTGGGAGAATATCGTGACGGCCTGCCGCTCCTGCAACCACAAAAAATCCGGAATGACACCCGAGCAGGCGGGGATGATCCTCCTTGCCCGCGTCCAGCGACCCCATTGGTCGCCTGCCATCATGGTCATGATGACGATGGCTGGCAATCCCCCCAAACTCTGGGAGAACTACCTCTTTTTCCGCTGAAAGCGTCCCGAAATCCTTTCAAAAAGAAGCCGGCTTTCCGTCACCCCGGAAAGGGCCGTGAGGACTCCATAGAGGAGCGCCCCCCCTCCGATCAGCCCCAGAAGGGTGAGAAGAAGGGGTGAGGAGCCCTTGGGAAGGACTCCGTCAATCCGGAGCCATAGGAAGCGGACGACGACCAGGAGAAGCAGGGAATGGAGGAGAACCTTCGGGGCATTTCCGAAGATCGCCCATGGATGGTGGCCGAGAAGGGACTTGAGCCTGAAAAAGAGATAGGCCTGATTGGCGAGCGAACCCGCGGAGATTCCGAAGGCCAGGGCGAAGACTCCCAGCTTCGCCGAGAAAAGGGCGCTGATGGCTAGATTGGTGAAGAGTCCCGCCAGGGCGGCTATGACAGGGGTTTTCATGTCTCCGGTTGCATAAAAGGCCCGGACGATGATCCGGACCCCCGAAAAAGACCACAGGCCGATGGCGTAGCCGATGAGGGCCGTGGCCGTCTGGGCGGCGCTTGTTTCGTTGAACTGCCCATGCTGGAACAGAAGCCGGATAAGCGGCTCCCGGAGGGCCACCAGTCCGGCGGAAGCCGGGAGCATGAGAAAGAGTGAGGCCCGGTATCCGTGGGACAGCGTTTCAGAAAGCTTGTCCTGGGGACCATTCCCGTCCCTGGCATGAAGGGAAAACAACGGAAGGATGACGGTGGCCACGGCCGCCCCGATCAGGCCCAGTGGAAACTGGACGAGCCTCATCGCGTAATAGAGGGCGGCGATCGTTCCTGTCGCGAGGTACGAAGCGAACAGGGTGGCGATCAGGAGATTTCCCTGGGTGACCCAGAGGCCCCCCACCGCCGGAAGGATCCGGGCCATGACCCCCCGGACCCTGGGGTTCTGCCATGACTTTGCCACCGGAAGAAGGTCGGAGATGCGAAGGCGGTTTTCTCTTAAGAGAAGCCACTGGATTCCCCATTGTGAAAGGCCCCCGACAAGGACACCCAGCGCCAGACGGAGAACGGGCGGTCCGGGAAGAAGATGGTCCGGAAGGAGGATGGCGGAAATGACGGCCAGGGAGAAGGCGATAGGGCTCGCGGCAGGAAGGAAGAAGCGCCTCTGGGCATTGTAGACCCCCATGACCAGGGCTGACAGGGAGATGAAGTAGAGGAAGGGGAACATGATCCGGATCATCAGGGCTCCCAGGGACTTCTTTTCCGGATCGATGCTCCATCCGGGGGCAAGGAGCGAGAGAATTTCCGGGGCGAAGAGCATTCCGCCAAGAATGACAGGAGCAAGGATCAGGGAGAGGAGGAGGAAGACTCCGGAATAGAGGCGTTCGGCTTCCCGTCGCCCCTCTTTGTTAAGGGTCCGGGTCAGGGCGGGAATGAAGGCTGAGGAGAGGGCCCCTTCCGCAAACAGCTCCCGGAGCATGTTGGGGATCCGGTAGGCCACATAAAACAGGTCGGCCATCGCTCCGGTTCCGAACCGCTGTGCGATCAGCATGTCCCGAAGGAATCCGAAGATCCGGGAAAGGAGGATGGCCAGGGAAACCCGGGCTCCCTGTCTTCCGATGGTCCGGAGCGTCTCGTGGCGGTCATCCGAAGTCGTGGATCCCTCCTGCACCGTCACAGGGAGACAGGGCCCGCCAGGGGGGGGAAATGAGAGTCTGGGGGATGAATGGCCATGGCGGTCTCCGGCGGGTGTCGACTAACCCTGATTGTGGGATTGATTTTCATGCCATCCTACCACCGGGCCCCCCGAATCACAAGGCAGTCAGGAAGCCCGGATCAGAGCGGGGCGGATCGGTCGGAGGGAAAGTCAACCCAGGGTCCGGGGTCATGAAGGG
>JAJZGM010000176.1 GCA_021828525.1 Nitrospirota bacterium
CCCGATTTGACCGAAGCCTTTTTTTGACGAGAGCTTGCCAGGATCCCGAACCCTTGCGAAACGTCGCCATCTTTGACCCTCCTTATAAGGCAAGGAAAGGGCATCATTTGGTTCTCCGGGTGACAAATTAACGGAAGAGTACCAAGGAGTTTTTCTCGAAATGGCTCTGGTATTGGTACTCGGGAGGGGAATCGAACCCCTATGGTGTCACCACCGGCGGATTTTGAGTCCGCTGCGTCTGCCTGTTCCGCCACCCGAGCAAAAGGGGAGAGTGAACCTGTCGATTATACGGGGATGCCAGGGCCAAGACAAGAAGAAGGAAAAGGCAAGGCGAGACCTCCTTCCTTCTTCGATTTTTAGCCAGGACTTGAGAGATTTCGTCTTCCGGAATCGGGGGATCGGGAAAGTCCCTTTATCCCCCGGATCATCTTCCAACCAGGGGATAGTCTTCCGGCCGCGCCTTCGACCAGAGCATGACATACTGGCTCACCAGGAGAAGATAATGGCGGTGTTTTTTTCCTGGTGGAAAGTGGGCCATCCCCCGGACCTCCCCGACTGCGGTGATGATGTGGCCGGGGCCCATGGAGATAGTCCGGTTCTCTTCCCGTCCGAAGACGATGAAGGCGCTTCCGGAGCGACGCTTTTTCGTGCGGTGTTCCCCGATGACATGCATGGCGGGAGTAAAGAGAATGAATTCGTTTTTGGGATCAAGAATGATCTTGCCTGCTGGCGGATGCGGATAGGCATCCCGGTCCAGGGGAAGGTCCCGGATGAGAAAGTATCGTCCCGTCGGTGCATCGTAACGTCTCAGGATCTGTCCTCCCAAGACGGCGATTCTGCCGACGGGAAGCGGCTTGTGGCTCACGATCTCGGAAAGCAGGTCCGGTTCTTGCCGGGTAATGAAAACGGTGGGTTGGGGAGGAAGCTGATAGGCACAAGCGGACAGGATCAACATGGACAGAAAGGAGGCGATACGCAACGAGGCCATTGATCGGAGCAAGAGAATTCCTCCCTGGGATGGGACCAATTTGAGATCGATCGGCCGATGACCGAAAAGATCCTGGGGAACATTCGGATTTTAACATTGTACCCTCACATGGCCTGATCATTTCAAGGGGGCCGAGGTCAGGACCCTTTCTTGGGTTTCCGCATTGAAAAGGCCAGGGCATTGATGTCCTGCAAGGCTCTTTTGACAAGCTTTCTCGCGTCCTCCAGGCCCTGTTCGTCTGAGATCTCCGGAATATGGACAGGGTCGCCACAAACGAAGTAAGCTTTTGTGAAAGGGAGCGGCACCAGAAATCCATCCCAGTTGTTGAGCTGGATAAAGCTCTGGAAGGAGATGGCCAGGGGAATGATTGGCCGGCCACTTTTCTGGGCCAGGACTAGAAGATCATCCTTGATCTCGAAAGGCGGACCCTTCGGTCCGTCCGGAGTCATGACGAGGTGATGGTTCGGGTTTTTTGCAAGTCTCAGGAGTTCCTTGAGGGCAGAAATTCCTCCCCGTGCCGAAGAACCCCGGACTGTTCCGATTCCCCACCGGTGAAGGATGCGGGTTGTGAGGTCTCCGTCCCGGGAGAGAGAGACGAGGGTCGAAATCCTGAAGGGTTTTCCGAAATAAAGAAGGGGCATCGCGAGAAGCTGGTTGTGCCAGAATGAAATGAGCATTCCCTCCTCGCGGATATACCGCTCCCGATAGGACTCGCAATTTAAATAGGTTTTCCGGAGAGAGGCCAGGTAAAAACGGATACACACGGAGATTGCAAGAGAGGCCCAGGAAAGAGGAAATCCGTATTCTTCCTTCCGGTTTTCTGGATCGTCGTTTCTTGAGGAATCCACATTGATCCTGAGTCACAGGCCCTTGAAGGGCGCCCTGTTCGGTTCTGCGTTTCTTCCAGGAGACGAGCTCGAGACCCTTGCCAGGGTCAGCGGGTCAAACATGGCCCTTTTCTACCGGAGCTACGAGGTCATTCTGGCCTCACCCGCCCTTCAGATGATATGGCCGGAGGGGAAACTCGGATCAAATATTGCCAGATTCCGGGAGTTTATGGAAGAGGCGGTGGCCCCCGCCGAAAGAATGCACCTGGGAGAATTTTTCAAGGGGATGGAAGCCGAAGGCGGGGTTGCCTCCGATGTCTTTCTGCTTAAGGCCGGTCTCCTCAAGGAGACCGGCCTTCTGGGGCTCATTGTTTTCAATTTTTCCTGGGGTCGTTTTCTGGTCGTTGTTCCGGGGGAGGCCCCGGGACAGGTCCGGGAGGTTCTCGCCTCCCTGTCTGGGGCACCCCTGGAGACGGTCCGGACCGCGCTTGACCGTTGGGTGGAGGACTCGGAGATCGAGTTTGTCCTGACCGGTTTGTTTGAGCGCTTTCCGAACGAGTTCCGGGGGAATTCAGGTTTTTTCAGGGAGGCCGGCGTTTCCGTGCCGGAAAACCAGACCCAGATATTCGATATTTCCTATGTCTATCGGAACCAAAGATGGCAGAGGGATGTCCTTGAAGGTGAGCTGGTGGCCGGGTCGCCGAACGGGACCATGGTCTGGAAGCGACCGGGAAGCTTCGGGAAGGAGTCTTCCGGACTTCCTCCGGTTTTCCGCGAACGGGGAGTGCGCGTCGGCAACGAGGTCCTGATTCGATTTTCCGTTTTTCTGGGAGGGGTCCTCCCGCTGGGTGACATTCCCGTCCCCGTCCGGGCCCTGACGAACGGAGGGCTTCTCCGGATGAACCGGTTCATCCGGGAGATCTCGATGGAGCTTGTCCCCCGGGCCCAGCCCCTGACATCAGACCATTTCCGTTTTTGCCGGTACTGGACCGAGAGTGGCTTCTCGGTCAGGGGGCTTGAGGAGATCGCCCGAATCATCGATCAGGCAAACTGGCGGAACCTTATGGTGCTTCCCTTCTGGGAAACAGGACAGGACTCTCTTGCGGAGGTGAAGGGGGCATGCCGTGTCTCCGACCCCTTCTTTGTCGATCCTGCCAAGAACATGGGACTTTTGCTCCTGCGTGACTGCAGCGAGTGGCATGCCAGAAATGTCGTTGTCCGCCACTTTCGCAACCGGGTCAGCGCTCTGGTAGAATCTCCCGTTTCCGTCGGACGATTTCTGTCGGGAGAATAGCATTGAACGGGAGACCGGCTCTCGGGGAACCTCCCGGTCTCCGGATGACTTGAAGGAAAGGATGGGCCAGATGAATCAGAAAATGGAATCCATGGCGGCGGAGCATCCCGACGCCACGATCGACCTTCGGGGGGTCAAGTGCCCCTTCAACTTCGTCAAGACAAAGCTCAAGCTCGAGGCGATGGAATCCGGAGAAACCCTTTCGGTCATCCTCGATCCGGGGGAGCCCATCGCCAATGTCCCGCGGTCGGTCCAGGAGGAGGGCCATGCCTTGCTCGGGGTGACCGAACGGCCGGACGGACTTTTCGAGATCCTCGTCAAGAAAGCCTGAGCCTATTCCGGCTTGTCTTTTTCCGCAAGACGGTAGGCGGTATTTCTGGGCAGGCCGAAGGCTTTCGCCAGAAACC
>JAJZGM010000177.1 GCA_021828525.1 Nitrospirota bacterium
GCACGAGCCGGACGTACTTGACCGGACACTGGAGAGCCAGGCTCTGGACCCCGTGCTTGTCCTTCCGGTCGAACCGGGGAGCAAGGACCAGCCCGGACCACTCCACCCGGTCGGTCCGCCACCGGATTCCCGTGGCGTTGCTTTTTCCTTCCACCGACGACAGGCCCTGTCGTTTCGTCTTGAACCGCGGTTTCCCCGACGATCGGAAGAGGTAGCGCTCCGCCGCCCGGAAGGCCCGGGTCGCCGTGGTCTGCGCCGCATGGGCGTCGAGGTGTTCTCCGATCCAGCAGGTATTCTTGCACCGGGTTCCATACGATTGAAGATCGTAGTCCGTGAATCCGAAACCCCGGGCGCATTCCGCAAAAGCCCCGGACCGTTCCCGGGATTTCGGGGAGAACGTCCGGGCCGTCTGCCACTCTTTCGACTCCTTCATGAGCGACATTCTCCGCAGCGCCTCCCCGAGAACGGCGTTGTAAAGTTGCCGGGCCGCCTCGAAGCGGGCAGAAAGAACAGGCTCATCCCCTCCGTCTGCCGACAGCGGAAGTTCCAGAACGAAGGACGGAGTCTGTTTTCTAGACATGCTTCTGCTGCTCGATGTCTTGCTTGATCACTTCCAGGGGGGCTCCTCCCACGGTCGAAACGAAATAGCTGTTGGTCCAGAGACTCAGCAGCCGGGTGCGGCACCAGCGAAACTCCTGGCGCAACAACCGGGAGGACCGTCCCTTGATCAGCCTGACCAGGTGATAAATGCCGAACTGTGGGTCCACTTCAACGAGCAGATGCACATGATCCGGCATGGCTTCCCTCTCCAGCACCTCGCTCCTGGTCTCCAGACACACCTGCCGTATAATCTCCTTTAACCGATCGTCCGCCCCGTTTACCAGAACGTCCCTACGGTATTTCGGACACCATACCACCTGGTATTTGCAGGAAAAGACCACGTGGCTGTTCGATTTGTATGTGACCCTGTATTCTGACATGAGTAGTGATACGGAATTCCCTTCACATAATCAACTGCCGCTCACCCCATGGATGAATCAAGGAGCTTGCGCGGCATATTTGGTCACGGGGACCGCCCGGCTTTTTCGATTTCAGGGACGGCAAGATCTTCTCCTTTCTCGGGTTCGGGGGGGGCGGTCACGAAGAAGGCATTTTCCGGGATATCCCCGAGAGAGGCAAGGGGCAGATCCTGCCAAAGGCGGGTTTGATCCGATCAGCGCAGGATTGGGGAGAGGGAAGGGAGAGCCCCGGCTCAGAGCGAGGCGAAGACCTTCCAGGAGTTCTTGGTGGTGGCCTTTACCTGGTACATGGCCTTGTCGGCGTGGGCGATCAGGGTGTTGGCGTCTCCTTCGTCCGGAGGACAGAGGGTCACCCCCAGACTTCCTCCGATGACGAGGGAGCGGTCGCCGATCTCGAAGGGCTGGGAGAAGATGTCGATGATCCGGCGGGTGATCTGGTCCAACGAGGTGGCCGAGAGGTCGGCGAAGACGAATCCGAACTCGTCTCCCCCCAGGCGCGCCAGGGTGTCCGCGCCCCGGAGGGTGCGCTTCAGGCGTCCGGAGACCTCGACCAACAGCTTGTCTCCCATCTGGTGTCCCCAGCGGTCGTTCACCGCCTTGAAGCCGTCGAGATCCAAGACGCCTACGGCGAAGTGCTCCATGCCCCGTAGCGACCGTTCCCGGGCCTGGTTGATGCGGTCCATGAAGAGACGCCGGTTCGGGAGCGAGGTGAGGGGGTCGTGGAAGGCCATGAAGACGATCTTGTCCTCCTCCGACTTCTTGTGATGCTCCCGATCCCAGTTGTCGAGGGCGAAGGAGAGGTTCCGCGAAATCTGGACCAGAAAGTCGGTCATCTCCGGATCGAATCCCCCGGTGGAGGGATCGTGGACGACCAAGGCCCCGAAGGTCCGGTTGCCCCGGAAGAAGGGGAAGACCCCGACGTCGTGGAAGCTGTCCGGGCCCTCCTCGTCGGGTTTTCTCGGAATGGGGTATTCGTCCTTGTGGAGGCGGGCGGTTCGGGGACGTCCCGAGCGAAGGACCGACCCCACGAGGCCCATTCCCTCCGGAAGGGCCGGGTCGCTCGAGAAGCGCAGGGCCTCCGCGGACTCCGCCGAAATCCCCCGAAGTTCAATCCAGGTGAGATTTCGGGTTTCGGGATCGAGTTCTCCGATAAGGCACTCCCGGACCCTCCCGTATTCCATGACGATCCGGCAGACCTCGTCGAAGAGGGTGTCGGGGTCGGGAATCCGGGTAATGAGTTCGTTGAGGCGGGAGAGGGCCAGGTGGAGGTTCTTGAGGATCTGGACGGAGACCTCAGAGCCTGTGACCAGAAGGCCCAGGGGCACCCCGTCCTCATCGGAGAGAGGGATCCTGACGAAATCGAGATGGCGGGGGGAGCCTCCGGGACGGGCGACGACCTCGACGGTGCGGGTAAGGTCGCCCCGAGAAAGGGCCTCGGCGTCGTTCTTCTGGAAGCGCTCGAGGGTGTCTCCGGCGCGAAGCCCGGTGGAGGTGGAGAAATCCCTCTCCCGCCAGACGGCGGGGGATCTCCGGTCGAGACCGAAGAGTCGGAGCCCGGCCCGGTTGGCCCAGAGCCATCGCCCCTTCCGGTCCTTCAGGAAGACGGGAAGACCGGAGGCCTCGAGGAGGTCCGTGACCCGGGCAGCCTCCCGGCGGATCTTCCGCACGCCGATCGCCATCCCGAGGAGGCCGCCGGCGGCCAGCAGAAAAGCCAGGGCTCCGGCGGCCAGACGCAGGTTCTCGGTCCAGCCGTAGTCCTGCCGGCCTTCGCGCAAACGGCGGGAAAGAACCCGCTCCCGGTGGCCCAGGATACTAAGGCCTTCCCGGGTGACGGAGGGCTCCATCCGAAGGGTCCCGCTGTCGATTCCCCGGACCAGACCCCGGAAATATTCCTGCTCCTCCGGCTCCATTCCTTTAAAGGCTATGGGGGTTCTGAAAAGAGAGGCCAGCAGTCTCCGGAGAGTCGCCACGTCCCGAAAGACGGTCCGGGTCGATCCGGAGCTTGCAAGGTCGGTCTGGACGCGCTCCAGGGACGACCTAATGTCGCGAAGAAGTTCCCGGGACTGACCGAGGGCCACTTCTCGCCTGAGCAGAGTCCCTTCGTCGGACCCGAGTCGGATGGAGACGACGAAGAGAAGAAAGCTTCCGGCGACCAGCAATACCCCGGCGACGAGGGTCCTGTCCCATAGGGTCCTGTCGTGGTTGGTTCCCACACCTTCCTCCTGGAGGGCCGTCCGGTTGGACGCCCCTCCTATCGATTCCTGACTCCAAGTATAGTCTCATGGCAGAGCTCCTGGCATCTGTCCATCATCAAATCCGGAAGATGGGTGGCGGGGGCGAAAGATAAGGTCATTTCGTCCGCCTTTGAAAATCGCCACGGTCACGGGAGTAAACACGCCCTATGGCTGATTTCGGGTTCCTCGCGGGGATTTCTCCCGGGAGGGGA
>JAJZGM010000178.1 GCA_021828525.1 Nitrospirota bacterium
TCGCGCGCGCTCGGGATCGGGGAAGGGCGGATGGAAGTAATGGAGGGTCCGCAGGAGGGAGCCGGAGAGTTTTTCTGCCACTCCCGACGCCTCCAGCTTTTCCCGGGAGCGGTCGATCCGGGAGAGCGTCTCCTCGAAGTCCTGCCGCTTCTCCGGAGGGAGTCCTCCCGGCGCGCGGGCCTCCGCCTCCTCCCGGAGGGCCTGGACCTTCCGGCGCAAGGCGTCGAGACGGTCCATCCCCGGAGCCCCCTGGGGCTTCGGCGGGGCCTCGGGTTTTCGCATGAGACCCTGGAGAAGGGTCTCCCGATCCATGTTCGCCTTGTCGAGAACCTCCGGGGGGATCCGGTCCAACGCCTCCCGGATCTTCGCCTCGGCAAAGGCTCCGGGGTCGGAGAGGGCCGCCAGGTGCTCCCGACCTTCGTTCACGAGGTCGAGGAGGGATTTCGCCGGAGCGTTCCGCACCGCCGAAAGCGCCTTTTCGGCCTTTGCCTTCCCGTCTTCGAGGGCCTTCTTCAGGAGATCCTGCGGTGCCGGAGATCCCCCGGACGGGGGAGGCCCTTCGGAGGCGGGGATCGCTGCCAGGGCCCGGTCGATTTTCTCCTTTTTGGCCTCGAGGATCCTCCCGATCTTCTCCCCGGCCGTCGAGGGCGTCGAGGCGAGATGGGACTCGACGTCCAGCATGCGGGCCCGGGGATCGTTCTCGAGGCGTCCCGGAAGGAGCGGAACGTCGGAAAACCGGGACAGATCCTTGGGATCCCGTCCGGCCCTGCGGTCCCGGACGGAGAGGTAGTGCTCGACCGGACGGTCCTCCCCCGGATCCTCGGCCGCCAGGAGCACCGAGGCGACCTCCGCGGCATCGTCCGAGGCCACAGGAATCGATCCGCGATGGATCATCACCCCGATCTCGAGATCGGGAAAGAGCCAGAGAGTCTCCGGAGAGAGGGGCACCTCGACGGCACTCCCGTCCTTCATCGTCACGACACTTTTCACCCCGATCCGGGGAAGCCGGCCTTCCTGGAGGTCTTTGTCGGGATGGAGTCCTTCCAGGCGATAGGGCTCTCCCCCTTCGAAGGCTCCGGGGAGCCACTGGTCGGGGGAGGCCTGGTTGTAGAGCGTCCAGTCGGAGTTTTCGGGAAGGGGAGGCGGCTCGTTCCCGATCTCGCCGGCCCGGTAGCGGCCGATGCGGCCCGACCGCGGACTCCACATGAGTCCGAGCGGGCCCAGCCCCGCAGGCGCCGGCCGGTCGGCCGGGGACAAGAGGGAATGGGCGGGGGTCTCGATGTTGGGAAGAGGAAGCGGATCCTCCGGGCTCTCCCCGGGGAAGCCCTTCCCGACCGGATTGGCGGCGTATCCCGGTCCCCCGTAGGCCCGGGTCCAGTCGATTTCCATGGACGAGAACGGCACCGGATCGCTTCTCCGCAGGATCCCCCGCTCCCGGGTCCAGACGCGGTCCCCGGTGACGTCGAGCGCCTTGGCCACCGGACCGACGCGAACGACGACCCGGCGGGAGGAGACCACCTGCCCCCCTGGTCCATGGCAACGGGCATTCAGGAGCACCTCCCCCCGGTCCTTGGGGATCCCCTCGTCCCAGACTCCGTCCTTGGGCAGGAGGGGGCCGATCTTCTGCCACAGCGCCTGCTCGGAGAGCGGGACGTCGGGGTCGGAAAAGGGAAAGCCCACCAGGCCCGTGAGAGCCAGACGGTGTCCGTCCCGCCGGTAGGTCCGGCAGAGGAATCCGAGAAGAAGGGGTTTGATGACGCGAAGTCCCATAGTGAAATAATTCCTCAGCCGCCGTTGAAGATGTGGATAGTGGCCGTGTGCAGGTTGGCTTCGACGGTCTGGAGATGCATGGTGCCATTCGCGATCATGCATTCGTGATCCACAAGCTTGGCCTTCACATCCTTCATTTCAGCATCGGAATTTTCAACGTGAAAGCTTTTCAAACTACTGCCCCCGACGATATGGAGATCATGCTGGAACCCCAGGTACAGGTTCAGAAGTTCGCCGATATTGATGTTTTCCTGGGCCCCCAGACAGAGGTTCAGGAGGTCGCCGAGATTGATGTTTAACTGGGCCACCCCGCAGAGGTTCAGGGGGTTGCCGAGATTGATGTTTTCCTGGGTCCCGGAGGTCTTATTTTTCAGATTTCCATTGAAGGTGTTCGTCGTATTCTGACAGTAGACATTCACATCCCCTTGGGCATTGAGATTGATGTCGTGCTGCCCGGGGGATTGGGGGGTCGGCGACCCGGCCACCATATTGATATTTCCCGTCCCTTCGATATGAATATTTCCCGTCCCTTCGATATGAATATTTCCTTTGGACGGGGGCGTGGGAATTGAGGACACAGCGGCTGACATATTGATACCGCCGACAGAGTAAATGACGATTCCCCCCGTCGTCTCATTGCCTTGAATTTCTGAAGTCGCGCTATTATCAGAATCTGCAGCCATGGTCCACCCTCCTTAAAATGAGGTTCCTGACAATTCTATTGGGTCAAAACTCGATGTCAGAGATTCGCGTCGTTTAACAAAATGAAGTGCCCTCCCGCCGACCGGATCAGGTTCTTTTCCGGGTTCCGGTTGGAGATCAGGTTCCGGCCCTCCGAGTTGTGGAGGGCCCCCACGATGACCGGCTGGTCGGGATCCCCTCCCAGGAAGGCCACCAGAACCTCGGTCTCCTTGCGAAGCGGAAAATGCATCCCGTTGTCGGACCCCGCGAGCGGGGTGGCCAGCCGCACCCACCCCGACCCCTTCTGGTTCTTCTTCTTCGTCAGCGCGAAGGGAAAGCGGAGCTTGTACTCCCCGTATTCGTTCAGCTCGGCGAACTTCCCCGAACCCTCCGCCTCGACGACCGCCTGCACCACCCCGGAAATCCGGGGCCAGGGGGTCCGCCGTTCCGGCCGGAAGGGGACATTGGCGGAAATTCCCGCGAAGGCGGCCTGGAAACGGGCCGGCCCTCCCCCCTCTCCCGCTCCCCCCGCCATGGAGGCGAGGGAGGCCATCGGCTGGCTCCCCTCGGTCCGGACTCGGGTTACGAAGACGTCCCCGTTCATCTCCTCCCGGAAATGCCGGGAGATCTTGACCGTCGTTCCGGCCCGGAGGCCGACGGCGGTGCTTTTGCCCTCCAGGATCCGCCGGCCGGATTCGAGCCTTTCGGCCAGGAGCCGCGCCTGCCGGCTGGCCTCGGCGTTGGTGCGGAGGTTCTCGCCGTAGGCTTCGACCACGGTTTTGTCCTGTCCTCCGGCCACGGCCGACTCCTCCCGAATCTCGAGGGCGGCCTTTCTGTAGTTGAAGTCCTGGACCACCGCCCGGGAGGGAAGGGAGCGCGCGGTGTCGATCCATTCGAAGAGGGTGTTGTCGGCAAAGCCGACATCGGGATCCCCCGGAGGCCGGTAGACCAGGGAGCGGCTCCAGGAGGGCTTGCCGTGGGGCTGGTCGTAGAAAAGAATCCGGTCCCGGCCT
>JAJZGM010000179.1 GCA_021828525.1 Nitrospirota bacterium
CGGCTGCATCAGGCCGTGTAGATCCCGTTCAAGCTCGTTGCGGACAGCGAGGCCCAGGTGGGCATGAGCATGGGTCTGGCGCTCTTTCCTTCCGATGCAGAAGACGGAGATACCCTCTTGCGCAAGGCCGGCGCCGCCATGTATCAGGCAAAAATCGACAAGGGGGGGCGAACCGAATGGTGGCGCCTTGGACCTTTCCCGACAAACAGCCCGACCCAGGAGGGCCCGTTCGACGCCTACAGCCTGGACACAAACGACCTTCTGAGCCGACACCGGCCCCATATCGACTCGGTTATTCTCCAGTTTGTGGAAACCTTCTTTGTCCAAATTTCCGATGATCCTGGACTCAGGGACATTCTGTCCACCATGGACGAAAGGGAAATCCAGACCATTGCCGCCTTTCAGTCAAAACATCTCTCCTTCCTTCTCGCCCCCTCCACGACGAAGGAGATGATCCTGAAACAGGCCCGCCAGGTGGGAAAAGTTCATGCCCTGGCAGGGATCAACGGAGCCCTTCTCACCCAATCCATGGGACTCTACAGGCGCCTTCTTTCCGAACACCTGAACCAGACCTTCCTGACGGCCCGGGACCGCTACAGGATCCTGCTGGCGAACGAGGTCCGGCTTCAGGACGACCTCCAGGGGGAACTCCGGTCGGGGATCGATACGACCGGGGAATATTTTACCCTGCTCTCGGGAATCCTTCCCCGTCAGGGAGCCTTGTGGACCGATGTCAGGTCTTCGGAGATCGACGCACTGGGGAAACTTCCGGGAATCCAGTGCGTCTTCCTGATGAGACTTGACAGCAACGGCACCTTTGTCGTCGAAGAAAGTTCCGGTCCCAGTGGACAGGAAGGGGCCGCCATCATGAGGGACCCCGCATTCGAAGCGGTAATCGATCCCGACACCCCCCGCGGGCAAGGACTCATTGCCCATGCGTGGAGAAGTCTCCAGATCCAGAGGACTCCTTCCTACCTGAAGGATGCTCGCCTTCCCCATTGGCGGGAGAAGGTTATTCCTCTCGGAATCCGCTCTGCCGTGAGCATTCCCGTCAAGAATCTCGAGGGGAAACCCGTGGCCGTGGTCTCGCTGTATGGGGCCTATCCGAACCAGTTCGAGTCTCCCTGGATGCAACAGTTTGCCATGGGACTGGGACAGCGATGGGAGAAGATCTGGGAGCTTTGCCGGACACCCTCGGCGGTCCTGCGCGAGGACCAGGCCATGGATTACCGAAAAGAACTGTTTTCGGGGGGACTTTCCATGTATATGCAACCCGTTGTCGACCTCTCGACCGGGAAACCCGTCAAGGTTGAAGCCCTGGCACGGCTTAAACGTTCCGGCGGAGAGATCGTCTCTCCCGGATTTTTCCTTCCCATTCTGGGAGACAGCGAACTCGACCGGCTCTTCCGGATGGGACTGGACGAATCCCTGTCCTGGATGCCGCGATGGGAAGAGGCGGGCCTGTCCATCGGCGTCTCCCTGAATCTTCCTCCCGGGACACTAAGAGACCCCGATTGTCCCAAATGGGTGGAAGAAGCCCTGACACGGCACAGGATCGATCCAAGCCGGCTGACCCTCGAACTTTTGGAGAACCGGGAGATCGAACACCATAGCCAGGATCAGGCGATCAACCGCCTTCTTGGCATCGGGGTCAAGCTGGCCATGGACGACCTCGGCTCTGGCTACAGCAGTCTCCAGCGTCTTTCCACGATGCCCTTCGACAACATCAAGGTGGATCAGGGCCTGCTGAAAAGGATCCGGATCGCTCCCCTTCAAACCCTCAGCATGATCGGGACGATCGTTCGAATGGGCCATGATTTCGAACTCGATGTCGTCGTGGAAGGGCTGGAAGACGTAGGAATGATCGAGGCGGCCACCATTCTTGGATCCCCCTTCGGGCAAGGATTCGCTCTCGCCCGCCCCATGCCGGCCGAAGAGATTGTTGAATGGAGCCGGTCTTTTGTCCTGCCCAACAAAAGTGGAACTATCCGGACTTATCTCGGAGCCCTGGCCTTTCACTGGAGCGTGATGCACAGCAGCAAGCCTGCAGAAGCCTGTCCATCCTTTCAGGAATGCCCATTGACACACTTCATTGAAGAAAAGGGCTTGGGAAAAACGGAAGGAGCGATCTGGAACGCTCTCCTTCACGAGAAGGGCAAGGACTTCGAATCCATCAGCCGCAAGATGACAAACTGGCTTGTCGAAAAGCTTCACGAAGAAAATATGTAAAATTTTTGGCCATGTTACCGAACCCTGTTCCAACCTCCAGATCAGGGGCAGACCTGATTCAGGAGGGAAGTCCTGTCAAGGTTGACAAGACGAACTGCAAAACAGGGAAGGCAATTATGACCGAACCGGATCAATTCAGAATCCGCGGATCAACGGGCAGGCCCAACGAGTGGTTGAACACCCTACACCCAGACGACATTATCCAAATCCCCCACAAACGCTGAAACGGTTGAATAATGGAGATCGAATGACAATCCATACCAAAGATCGCCCCCAAGGCATTGGAAGACCGATCAACTTCCGCCCGGAAACGGGATAATACACGGCTCGAAGGGCTATCCTTTCTTCCGGATCACGAGCTCGCAACATGAAATGGAAACATCTCCCATTTTTTTTAATCGCCCCCTTCCGGTAAACCGTCACTCCCGCCTGTTGGCAATTGGGCTGTTTTCGTCGTCCTTCCCTCTATCCCGGACAAGTTCCATCCCGGCCCACTCCTGAAGGTCCAGAAAAGCAACCTATCAGGGTTTCATGATAGAATGACGGGATTAGGATGTTGTCCGGGCATAACAGATTCAGGAGATAATAAAAATTTCCGCATTGACCGAAACAGCAACAAAGGGGCACGATCATAAGATCCAGTCGGTGCCCCCCTCCTTCCCCGGACTCGCCCTCGCAAATATGGCATCGGCGGTTCTTTACGCCCTGCTCGCCTGGATCGTTCCCTATCTTTCTCCGCACCACATGGCTCCGGTCTGGCCTCCCGCCGGACTGACAGCAGCCGCGGCCCTGATATCGGGGTGGAGACTTTTTCCCGGCATTTTTCTGGGCTCCCTGTTCGCCAATTTCGAGATCGTCCATTTCAACCTTTCAACCTCACTCATGATTTCCGCCGGGAACACTCTCGCCCCCCTCGTCTCCTTCTTCCTTTTCAGACGGTTATCCGGGACCGCCAATCCATTCCACTCCATAAACGGGGTCCTGCGGTTCATTGTTCTGATGGGCTTTCTGAATGGAACCCTTTCGGCCTTTTTCGGGGGAGCGGCCAATATCCTCTTCGAAGGAAAGCCGCTTTCGACCCTGGGCTACCCGTCGATCGGATGGGCCATTGCCGACACAACCAGCACCATCATGCTGTCCCCAGCCCTCTATCTCTGGACGTCGAGATGCCCTGAACCCGAATCTCCCGGACGGTTCAGGGAGATTATT
>JAJZGM010000180.1 GCA_021828525.1 Nitrospirota bacterium
AACCCATGTCGGGAAGGATCAAGGATTTTATCGCCGTTCCGAAGTCCAACATGTATCAGTCCCTCCATACGACGGTCATCGCGCCGGAAGGGGTCCTGGTGGAGTTCCAGATCCGGACTGAGGAGATGCACAGGATCGCCGAGGAAGGGGTCGCCGCTCACTGGAACTACAAGGAGAATGCGGACGGAGCTCCCGCGCTCTCCGATTTCAAGGTCGTGACCTGGCTCAGGCAGCTTGTAGAGTGGCAGAAGGAGCTTTCCGACAACCAGGAGTTCATGAACTCCGTCAAGCTCAACCTGTTTCCCGACGAAGTCTATGTCTTCACTCCGGCCGGGGAAGTCCGGGAGATGATCAAGGGCTCAACGGCCATCGATTTTGCCTATGGCATTCATACGGAGGTCGGCAACCACACCGTGGGTGCCCGGATCAACGGACGGTGGGTTCCGATCAAGACCGTTCTCGAAAGCGGGGATTTCGTCGAAATCATCACGAATCCTTCCCAGACGCCGAGCAAGGACTGGTTGCGGTTTGTGGCGACTCCCAGGGCCCGGGCCAGAATCAGGCACTGGATCAAGGAAGAGGAGATGCGCCAGAGTGCCGACATCGGGATGCGCTCCCTTGAGGCCGAGGCCCAGAAGCTCCACCGGCGCTGGTCAGAGTTTCTTAAGGCCCCCCATCTTGAAACTGTTCTTTCCTTCTCCGACCTTCCGGACCCGACATTGGAGGATGTCTATTCCAGGATCGGGTTCGGGCGTCTCTCCGCATCGACGGTCCTCCGGAAGCTTCTGCCGGGCCAGGGGGGGGATCTTCCCACCCAGCCGATCCCCGTTCCCCTTCAGGAACAGGTCCCCATCGTCGTCCGGGGAGGGGGAAAGGATCTTCTGATCGGACTGGCGGGGTGCTGCAGCCCCGTCCCCGGCGAAGAGATTGTGGGATATGTCACCCGTGGACGGGGAATCATCGTTCATACCGCCGACTGTCCCAATCTGGTCCACCTGTCGCTGGAACAGGACCGGCTTGTTCCGGCCGTTTGGGACACCTCGAAGGAGGCGATCTTCGATGTCCATCTCCGGGTGTCGATGGAGGACAAGCCGGGGATGCTCGCCGCAGTCTCCTCAGTCATTTCGGAGCGGGGAGCCAATATCACCCATGCGGAGGTGAAACAGGCCAAGCACCGGATGGGGGTCCTCGACTTTACCATTACGGTTGGAAACCTCTCCCATCTCCAGGAGATCATGACCCGCGTCCAGCATGTCAAGGGCGTCGTCCGAGTCCAGAGGGTCAAGACCTCTTCGGAGCCAACCAACACGCAACACCCATAACAAGGAATCGGAGGTTTCATGGAGTCTGCCGGGCGGGACCGCCTGCTAGCCGAACATATCCGGGCGCGGCCACACCTTCGGGACATTTTTCAATTTTATGAAAAAATCGAGGAGGTATGGAACACCTCCCGGCCGGATGACCTCCTGACCCTTATCGACCTTCGGGATGCGTCTCTCCGGGAGCGTCTCTCCCGCGGGATTCCTCTGATTGACCGGCCGGCCTTTGCCCGCCTCTCCCTCCCCCAGACCGGACAGCAGTTCAGGAGGCTCATGACAGTCATGAAGCAGGGCGGAGGGGAGCGTGAGCAGTATGCCACCCGGATTTCGACTTACATGCGGAACAGCCGCAGGGAGGAAGGGGAGGTGATTGCAGATCTTCTGTCCCGGGAAGACGGTTATTTCGATGCCGTCTCCGAAAGGATGGACGTGCCACGCCCCCTTCTTGTCTATCTGTTGAAAATGTCCCTGCGCATCTCCTTCGAGCGTCTCCACGAAACCCTGATCGCCTTTCTCAAAAGCCTTGAATGGGAGTATACCCACTGTCCCGTTTGCGGCGCTCCACCGGTGATCGGACAGGCGATCTCGAACGACAGGAGACGGTACTACTGCTTTTTCTGTTCCTTTCACTGGGAGTCTCCCCTGATGGCCGGATGTTCCTCCTGCGGAGAGACCGATCCCGAACTCTTCAATCTCCTTTACAAGCATCCCAACGAACACCAGGGGATCCTGGCCTGCGAATCCTGCCGGACCTATCTCAAGATGGTGGACCAGAGGGAGGGCCCGGATCTTCTGAATCCCGACATCCAGGAGATCCTTGGCCTTCATCTTGACATGGCGGCCGGCGAGCTGGGGCTGAGACCCATCGGTCAGCCCATGGCCCAGGCCGAGATCATCCGGCGTCCTGGAAACGACGACTATCGTCCGTAAGTCAGGACGCCATTATTTTCTGATTGACATCCCGGAAAGGATTCTCATGGACGATACGCCAAGCATTCCCAACATGATCGTGAATTATTCGATCATCATCGCCGGCCTCGTGATGACCGTTTTCATCATTTCGGCCAGTTTTTACTTTGTTGTCCGCCGGGAGAGGATTCTCAACAAGAAGTTCCCCCTCGAGGACAGGAAAGTGGATCCCTGGGGTTATCCTCTTGAAGACAAAGGAAACGAAAAGAAAAACACCCCTCCGGACGACAAAAAACCTTGACAGGTTTTTCGCTTCCTGATATATTTTTAGCACTCAATGTTAGTGAGTGCTAATCTGGGGGGAAGCGTGTCTGACAGGTCAGGACCAAGGGATATTCTGGATCATAAAAAGTGGCAGGTCCTCTCTGCCACGGTTTCGGGATATATCCGCTCAGCCCTTCCGGTCGGTTCGCAATCCGTCACCCGCACCTATGGATTGCCCTATTCGCCTGCGACAATCCGGAACATCATGAATGCGCTGGAGGAGATGGGCTATCTCACCCATCCCCACACCTCGGCCGGCCGCGTTCCGACGGAAAAGGGGTTCCGGTATTTCGTCGACCATTCGGATTTCGACAAGAAGGAGTTCGAAGAATGGGCCGATCTTTCCGAGGGGATCGAGGCACTCCTTTCCGAGTCATGCCTGACCGATTTTAGCGAGGTATTGTCGAAGGTTGTGGTCCAGGTGGGCCGGACCTCCGGATATGCCGTTTTCCTGATGGAGACCGGAACGCTGGGAGATGTCCGTGTCGTAGGTGTTGAAGCCGTTCCCCTGTCTGGCCGACAGGCGCTCCTGGTCGTCATCCTGGAAACGGGGCACCTTCTGAAGCGGACCTTTGTCTACCCGGAAGGGATCGGCTGGCTTGAATTCCGAAAGATCGTTGGCAAGCTGAACAGGGTCGGACGATACCGGACGCTGTCAGAGATCCGGGATGCCCTTCTCTCCGAGGTGGACGGAATTTCCATGGCGTGGGAAGCCATCGTCCGGGAATTCGAACGCCTGGGAGGAATTCCTGACGTCAAGCTTTTCGGGGCCTCGCGCTTTGCCAAGGATCCTGAATTCTCAAGGGCCGGAGACCTCGAATCTGTCTTTCACGCCTTCGAGGAGCAGGTGGCTCT
>JAJZGM010000181.1 GCA_021828525.1 Nitrospirota bacterium
TATTAAAATTTATTTAATAAGTCAACGAAATGGCCAAAATGTGGGCCTTAAACCATCACAAGGTCTTTTCGGAGGTCCGGCCTGTTTTCATGAGGGTGGCCTGAAATCGGCTGCCACCATCTCCCGGAAGGGAAAAAACCAGAAAGGAAGGGGGTTCCATGGCCATCGAGCCTCGGGGAGAGGAATGGGGATTTGAAACACGGGCGGTTCACGGAGAAGAGGGGAACGATCCCTACCGGGCGCTCACACCGCCGATCTACATGACCTCGACCTATACCTTCCCCTCCATGGAGACGGTGGACCGGGTCACCGGCGGGAAGGAGGAGGGCTTCGTCTATTCCCGGGCCGGAAATCCCACGGTGCGCCAGTTCGAACGGACGATGGCCAGGCTTGAGGGGGGGGAGGAGGGGGTCGCCTTTTCCTCGGGGATGGGGGCCATTTCGGCCGTCCTGTTGTCCTGGGCCAAAAAAGGGAGACCCTTTCTCTTCTCGCGCCACCTTTACAGCGGGACCCGGCATTTCATCGAGTCGATGCTGATTCCCCTGGGAGCCACCGTCCGATATGTCAGCTTCCCGGAAGGCGCTCCTTCGAAGGGGGGCCTTGAGGAGGCCCTTCGCGAAGGGGCGGCGGGTCTCTTCCTGGAGACCCCCTCCAATCCCACCCTCGAGATCGTGGATCTGTCGGCGACCGCCGCGCTGTGCCGGACCTACGGCGTTCCCCTGGCAGTCGACAACACCTTTGCCTCGCCGGCCCTCCAGAACCCGCTCGCCCTGGGAGCCGACCTCGTGATTCACAGCGCGACCAAGTATCTGGGGGGCCACGGCGACCTCCTGGGAGGCGTGGCCTTAGGTGACCGGCAGACGATCGGAAGCCTCCGGACCGTCGAGGCTCCCCTTCTCGGGGCGACCCTGTCGCCGATGAACGCCTGGCTCATCCTCCGGGGAATCAAGACCCTTGCGCTAAGAATGGAGGCCCATTCGCAGAGGGCCTCTCTTTTGGCCCGGATCCTGTCCGGCCACAGGGCCGTCGTTCGCGTCCACTATCCGGGCCTTGCCGAGCATCCGGGACATGGGATCGCCCTCCGGCAGATGAGAGGAACGGGCGGGATGCTCTCCATTCAGTTCGCCTCTTTTGAGGCGGCCCGGCGCTTCATGGACCGGCTCCGGATCATCCGGATCGGGGTGAGCCTCGGGGACCCCGCCTCGCTGGTCGAGCATCCCGCCTCGATGAGCCATCGCGGATGGAGCCGGGAGGTCCGGCAGTCGCTGGGGATCGAGGAGGGACTGGTCAGGATGTCCGTGGGTCTTGAAAGCCCCGACGATCTGGCCCGGGACGTGGAGGAGGCCCTCGCCGGTCTTTGACGGTCCGGGGGATCGGCCTTGGTTTGGGACCGTGAGGAGTGGGGACATCCCGGGATGACGGACCGGTCGAACCCGCGCTTCCAAAACCAGGAGCTTTCAAAGGCTTTCGAAGCCGTGAATTTGATCAGGAGGGAGTGCGCGGAACTTCATCGAGGCCCGGAAGCCCACGCTTCCATCACAGAGGCCGGAGATATGACAGCAGCGATCCTCCATCAAAAAGGGAAAAAACCTCTTGCAACCGGGAGAGGGACCATATATGAACCCTTGAATTGTTTTCATGTCCGAAATTATCCTTGGCCTCATGGACAAGTCAACCGAACTTAGACACGGAAGACATTGCGTTTTCAAGATGCATCTTCACTTGGTCTTTGTGACAAAATATCGTCGCGATGTGTTCAGTAGACAGTATAGACATGGCCGGCCCTCAGGTTATCATTCGTGGGGTGCCCCGGAGAGGGCCTATCCAAAAATAACGCCAAGGAGCCGACCATGGAAAAAATAACACGATCATCTTAGGAATGGATGTCCGCAAGGAAACAATCTCTATCGCGGTTCTCGCCCCGGGGAAGGACCGGGTGGAAGCCTGGAAGATCCAGAACACTCCGTTGGAGAGTATTCAGGATGACTTTGCCAGGGAAGTCCTGCCTCATGTGCCCGATTCATGGGCCGACGAATCCTTCCGGGACGACAAGGATTAAGGAGATTGGGCGGATCGGTTACGAGATCAACTTCGACCGCTTCTTCTACAAATACGTTCCGCCCCGCACACTGGAAGAGATCGATGCGGAACTCAAGCAGGTCGAGAAGGACATTGCCGAGTTGCAAGGAGAGGTCACGGAATGAAGGATGTCGTCATTTACCGGACGGATCGGGGCTCCATCGAGGTCACTGTCTCAAATGATAACGTTTGGCTGAACCAGGACCAGATCTCAGAGTTATTTGGCCGTGAACGATCGGTGATCACAAAGCACCTTCGCAATGTTTTCAATGAACGAGAATTGGATGAAAAATGCAATGTGCAAAATTTGCACATTGCTGGTTCTGATAAACCTGTCAGGTTCTACAACCTTGATGTCGTTATCTCTGTTGGCTATCGGGTCAAATCCCGTGAAGGGGTGCAATTCCGCCAGTGGGCTACCGGGGTTCTCAAGCAACATCTTCTACAGGGATACACCGTCAATCAGAAGAGATTCGAAGACAATGCCCGTGAACTGGAAAAGGCGTTGCTTCTGATACGAAAGACGGCCGAGAGCCCTGTCCTGTCGGCGGAGTCCGGGAAGGGTCTTGTGGATGTCGTCACCCGCTATACCCGCACCTTCCTCTGGCTTCAGCGATATGACGAAGGCCTGTTGACGGAACCTTCGGGGCAGGAAGGAGGGGTTTTACCCACCCCCGAAGAGGCCAGACAGAGCATCGCCTTGTTGAGGGCGGACCTCATAAGCCGCGGAGAGGCGGGAAATCTCTTCGGCCAGGAGCGCGGCGACAGTTTCCTGTCCATCCTGGGCAATCTGGAGCAGAGCGTCTTTGGACAGCCCGCGTATCCGACGATCGAGGCCAAGGCCGCCCATCTTCTGTACTTCATCATCAAGAACCATCCGTTCTCGGACGGCAACAAGCGGAGCGCGGCACTCCTCTTTCTGGAATTTTTGAACCGGAACGGCCGTTTGATGCGGGAGGATGGAAGTCCGGTCGTCAACGATGTGGGGCTGGCCGCATTGGCCCTGCTTGTGGCGGAATCGGACCCCAAAGACAAGGATGTGCTGATCCGCCTGATCATGACCATGCTGACAACGAATGTTTCAAGTGAAGACTGATATTGTCGCTCTGACAGGAGAAACCTCGATGAGGCCCATGACCAGGCTTGGACAAGCCATTTCTTTATCCCCCACCTAACGTCTAAAGGGTCAACCCCGAAATCCCCAGCCCCAGATGGAAGACGAGCCGCTCTCCCAAAAGGGCGGTTCCCAGAAGAAGCAGCATCAGCCCGATGTCGAATCCCGCCCAGAACCTCCGGAGCCGGAGAGTTCGGGGGGAAGACCCGCC
>JAJZGM010000182.1 GCA_021828525.1 Nitrospirota bacterium
CGATCGACATGGCCCGCCTCTTCCGGGTCGAGATCGAGCATTACGAAAAGCTCGAGGGGGTGATGCTGACCACCGACGGCAAGGCCAACAAGCTGGCCCAGATGGTCCGGGAGGCCCTTCCCATGGCGATGCAGGGTCTGGTGGTGGTTCCCCTTTTCGCCGGATACGACGCCGGACGGGGGGGCGGGAGGATCTACAAGTACGATCCGGCCGGCGGGCGGTACGAGGAGGATGCCTACCATGCGAACGGGTCGGGGGGACTCTTTGCCAGAAATGCCCTCAAGATGCTCTGGAAGGAAGGGTTTACCAGAGCCCAGGCCATCGAGGCCGCCCTCCGCGCCCTCTATGAGGCGGCCGACGAGGACCTGGGAACGGGAGGTCCGGACTTTGTCCGGGAGATTTATCCCTCTGTCTTCACGATGGACCGGGAGGGGACAAGCGAGCTTCCCCCGGCCGAGGTGGCCCGTTATTACCGGGACCTCGTCGACTCCCTCAAGAGAAAGGACTAGCGGCAGATGGCGGCCCTTCCTTTTTATGTCTCTCCCGAACAGCTCATGCAGGACAAGGCGGAGTATGCCAAGAAGGGCATCTCCCGCGGACGTTCCGTGGTCGTCCTCGTGGTCCAGGAAGGCATCCTCCTGGCGGCCGACAACCCGTCGGCCAGTCTCTACAAGATCTCCGAGGTCTACGACCGGGTGGCCTTCGCCGGCGTGGGGAAATACAGCGAATTCGAGAACCTCAGGAAGGCCGGGATCCGGCATGCCGACCTCAAGGGTTTCATGTACAGCCGGGAGGACGTGACCGGCCGATCGCTTGCCAATGCCTATTCCCAGCTTCTGGGGTCGGCCTTCAGCCAGGAGATGAAGCCTCTCGAAGTCGAGATCGTCCTGGCCGACCTGGGAACGGACGGCCGTCCCGACGAGATCTACCGGATTTCCTACGACGGGTCGATCTTCGACGAATCTCTCCTGACGGCGGTCGGAGGGCGGGCCGAGCAGCTTGGGGGCCTTCTCCGGGAGAGAATCAAGGCTCCCCTTCCTCTCCCCGAAGGCCTCCGGATCGTCCGGGGGGCCTTTCAGGAAATCTCGGAGGCTCCCCTTCCGGTCGATCAGATGGAGGTGGGGCTCCTTGACCGCAAGGCGGTCGGGCGGACCTTCCGCCGGTTTTCGCGTCAAGATCTTTCCGGGATCCTCGACACCCCCGTATGAACGGAGGCCCCGATGCACCGTCGGATCATGGGACTCGAAAGCGAATACGGATTCCTTTTCACCAATACGGGAGACCGCATCTTTCCCCCGGAGCGGGCCCTGGAGTACCTGTTCCAGGGAATCATGCAGAACTCCTGGTCCCGGGACGCCTTCCTCCCGAACGGTGGACGGATCTACCAGGATACCGGGAGCCATCCCGAGTATTCGACCCCGGAATGCGACCATGTCCGGGATGTGGTGATCCATGACAAGGCGGGGGAGAGGATCCTCTCGCGGGCGGTGGAGACGGTCTCCCACCAGCTCGAGGTCGAGGGGATCGACGGCCACCTTTACGTGCTCAAGAACAATACCGATTCGGCCGGGAACTCCTACGGGTGCCACGAAAACTACCTGATCGACCGCAACGTCACCTTCTGGCGTCTCTCCCGGACGCTCATTCCCTTTTTCGTCTCCCGTCAGATCCTCACCGGAGCCGGGGGCCTCGTCCGGAAGGCGGACGAGAGCGTCCGCTTCGTCATCAGCCCCCGGTCCCTCCATATCCGGGAGAAGATTTCCTGTTCGACCACCTCGAGCCGTCCCATCATCAACACGAGAGACGAGCCCCATTCCGATCCGCAGAAGTACCGCCGGCTGCACATCATCGTGGGCGATTCGAACATGAGCGAGATCAGCGATCTTCTGAAGGTCGGAACAACGGCCCTGGTCCTGGAGGTGATCGAGGGGGGAGGCCTTCACGACCGGATGTCCCTCGAGGATCCCATCCGGGCCATCCGGGAGATCTCGGAGGACCCCACCCTCTCGGTCCGGGTCCGTCTCGAATCCGGACAGGAGCTGACAGCCCTCGAGATCCAGGAGTCCTACCTCGAGTCTTGCCGGGAATTTTTCCACAAGGAAGGGACCACGCCGGCCGTGCGTGATATGCTTGATCTGTGGGAGAAAGTCCTGGCCGAGCTGGCGCGATGGAACGAGCCTGTCCTGGGACGGGAGATCGACTGGGTGATCAAGTGGCAGCTTTTGACCCGGTATCGCGACAGGAAACAGGGAACATGGGAGGATCCGGCCTTGGCCATGCTGGATTACCAGTATCATGATGTTCATGAAGAGAAGGGGCTCTACAATCTCCTTCGAAAGGCGGGGTGCGTGGACCGGATCGCCGGGGATTCCGAAATCCTCTCCGCCATGGAGAAGCCGCCTCAGACGACCCGGGCCCGGCTGCGGGGGGCCCATATCCGGGAGGCCATGGAGCACCACCGCTCCTACACCGTCGACTGGACCTACATGCGGCTCAATGATCCGCCCCAGGAAACGCTCCACTGGGCCGACCCCTTCAATGCGGCGGAATTTCCATGAAACGCGGGGGAGGCCTGGACGCCGTTCTTCTCATCGTATGGTGCCTGATCCTGGCGGGCCAGGGGCTCGACCGCTTCGACCTTCCGGGGGGACCCGATCCCGGTCTCCCGGGCGGGTCTTCCCCGGAAGGCCATGGGTTTGCCCCCTCTCCCTCGCCCCGGAACCAGCCGCTCCATCCGAAATTCACCCCTGTGGCCACGGTTGTTCCCCCCATCGGGAGTGCCCCCGTGGGACCGGTTTCCCTTCCCGGCACCCCCAACTTGCCGGGGGCTTTCGGCCAGACCTCGGGGGCCTTTGCTCCCCCGCCCCCGACGGGGCTGTCGGTCGGCCCTCCCACGGTCCTCCTGATCCCTCAGACCCCTCTGGGCCAGGGAGGGGGGGCCTTTGCCCCGCCCACTCCGAACCTCTCGCTTGTCCCGCTGGCGGGGAACGCCCCGCAGATCCAGACCGGAGGGGGCATTCCCTATTTCGTGCCCTTCGCCCAGGGCCCGACCTCCATCATCAACCAGTTCATCCAGCCGCCCCTGGTGCCCTTCGGCCAGGTGGGGGTTCCGGTCCAGTCTTATCTGCCGGGTTTCTTCACCGGCAACGTCAATCCCTTCAACCGCTCCTGCAACTACTACTATTTTGCCGGATGCGGGCCCTCCGGTGGCGCCGTCACCGACTTCAACTTCTCCACGCGCTGACTTTCTGAGGTCCGAGACTCCGCAGGATCTTCTGTCATTGTGCCCAGCGGCCAATGATCGGCGGGTTCGCCTTGGGCTGGCGGAGACGCTCGTTCCGGACCCCATGGCCGGCCTTTTCCGGGCGGGTAAAACCTGTA
>JAJZGM010000183.1 GCA_021828525.1 Nitrospirota bacterium
GCAAGGAAATCTGGGACCTACTGGATCCAGCGTTTCGCCTCGGTCCTGTAAACGGATTCGGCTTTTTTGACGGCATCGGCATAGTCGGAGGTCGCATTGCGGAGGGTTTTGGTGTACTCCCTGAGAGCGATTGCGACAGCCTCCTGGCGAACGGCCCGGGCCCGGGCGATGGCCACAGCAAAGTCTTTTGCGGCGCCCTTGATCTTGTCCTTCAGATGGGCGTCGAAGCCTGAGCTCTGGGCCACTTCTTCCTTGACGGTATTGATTTTGAGTGTCACCTCCCGGTTGGCTCTCTCTGTCGCCTTGTCGTAGGAGGCATCGGCCTTGCCCTTGGCTTGATCGAACCTTTTCCGGGCATCGGCGAGGGTCTTGTGATAAAGGGACGAGGCCCGGGAGATAACGGCATCGTAATGTCCCACGGCCCGGGTGACCCGGGAGGTATCCGTCATGTTTTGTGCAAGGGCTTGGGATACAGGGAGAGCGGTCGCGACAGTTCCGGAGAGAAGGAGAGCCAAAAGGGTCTTCGTGGCGAATCTTCTGGAAATGAAAGATCTGGTTGTCATAAGCCCCTCTTTTTAAAAGGTGGTGTGGAAACCGGTCTCCGCCATCCTAGCATAGAAATCCCCCGGTTTGGGAGGGGAATTCCCGGGCAATGATGGCCTCCGGATGAAGGGGATTCGACACGCCGGACCTTCACCGGGAAGTTTCCATGGGGTCCAGTCATCACCTTCCCAGCCCAGGACTCAAAGGGGTCAGGGGGAAATTCTCCTGAAGGAGCCAGGAAGTCATGGGGGTCGGACAAAAAGGGGAGAAGGAGGTCGGGGCAAGGCCTTTTCAGAGGGATTTGGCGGAATGCAAGCTCTTCACGCAGGGGAGGAATTGCCCAGGTCAAATCACAAGACTTCCCCCTGAAATATCGCGCGAAATCTTTGAATTCAGGTCGAATTTTGATAGAGGGTCCATCCGTCCTTTCCCTGGCGCTTGACCGCATACATGGCCTGGTCGGCATGGAAGAGCAGGCCGTCGGAGTCCGAGGGATCAACAGGAAAGACGGTCACGCCAAGGCAACCGGAGAGGGTCACTGTCTGTCCGTCCACCTCACGGAGGCCCCGGATCACTCCGAGGATCCGGGTAAGGGTCCCTTCCAGGCTTTCCGCTGCCATGTCGTGAAGGATGATCGCGAATTCATCCCCTCCAAGACGGGCCACCGTATCCGACTCCCGTAACAGGGTCTTCAGTCCCGATCCGACCGCCACAAGAAGCTGGTCTCCCGTACTGTGTCCCAGGGCGTCGTTGATCGTCTTGAATCCGTCCAGGTCAAGAAGTGCCACGGCAAAGGAGGACTCATGGCGGATGGCGTAGCGACGGGCCTGTTCCAGACGGTCGTAGAAGAGCCTTCGGTTGGGAAGTCCGGTGAGGGGATCATGGAGAGAGAGAAAATGGGCCCGCTCCTCCTGACGGGACCGGGCCTCTTCCCGGTCCCGGTTGTCGAGGGCAAAGGAGAGACTTCGGGACACGCCGTCGAGCAGGTCCGAAAGCTCCTGACCGAAGAAGCCGGTCTCTCGGGAGACAACGGCCAGGACTCCGGTCAGAGTCCCGTTCCGAAAGAAGGGGTAAATGGCGGCCGAGCGGATTCCGTGTTCCCGGAAGACCGGCTTGAGACTGTTTTCAGGAAGCTCCCTCATGTAATCGTTGACGACGAGGGATTTTTTCGCCAGAAAGACCCTTTGGGACATGGTCCTGGGAGGCAGGCCTTCGGAGGCATCAGCTCCCACCCGGATGCGCAGGTCGGAGATCCAGCCGGAATCCGGTCCCGTGAAATGGGTCCAGTCGAGAAGGCCAGTCCTTTCGTTGACGAGACCGATCCCGACAATGCTGGATTCCTCGCTTCTGTGAAGGATCTCGCAGGTTCTGTCGAAAAGTTCATTTGATGAAGGAAGATGGGCGACCAGGGCATTGATCTCGGAAAGGGCCCGGTAATAGTTCTTGAGGGTCAGGATGGTCCGTTCGTTGCCCTGTTGCTCCCGCAGCCGGTCGAGGTTGTCGAGGGAAAAGGAAATGTTCCGGGTCATCTCGAAGAGTAGCTGGTCCATCTCGTTTCCGAAAAAGTTTGTGAAGAGGGAAAAGGCAATCAGGACACCGACCGGGTCTCCGCCCCGGCAAATGGGGTAGACGGCGGCCGCCCTGATCCCCTGTTCCTCGAATTTGGAGCGAAGGGCCTGTCCGACAGGATGGTTCAGGTAGTCGTTCAATATCATCGGCTTCCCGGACCGGAGAACCTTGCCGGTCATGGTCTGCCCCTCCGGTCTGTCGGGCTGGATGGTCAGACGGATCGAGTAGACCCATTCGGCCGGCAGTCCGGAAAAGGCGACCCAAATGATCTCCTCGGTCTTGGGATCGACGATCCCGATAACGGCCCCTTTGGGATCGCCCCGTGCATAGAGGATGTCGCAGACCCTCTGGAAGAGGGCCTGGGGCGTGGGAATATGGACGAGGAACTGGTTGATCTCGGAGAGGGCCCGGTAATAGTTCTTGAGCGTGAGGGACCCCTGGTCCTGGAGGGCCTGGTACTTTCTCCGGTCGCTGTTGTCGACCCCGAAGGAGAGGGAGACGACCACTCCCTTGAGAAGATCCCTGATATCTGTTCCGAAAAAGTCCTCTTCCCTGGCGTGGAGCGAGAGACAACCATGAACCGTCCCCGCCCGGAAGAAAGGAAAGACCGCGATTGACCCGCTCGCCATTTCCCTAAGAAGGGGACGCCAGATCCGGATCTCCGGAAGGTCGAGGAGATGGTTTTCGATAACGGGAGTCGCGTTTCTGTAGGCCCGGCCGAAGATTCCCCGGCCTTCCGGACGATCCGGATCGACGGAAATGCGGACATTTTTAAGGCGGTCCCGCATCTTTCCATTCGTTGACACGATCCTGACCCACCCCTGGTGGTCGGGAATCCCGACAATGGCGTGGGATAGACCGCATTCTTCAACAAGGATCCGGCAGACCCCGTCGTAGAGCGTCCCCTCGTCAGGCATAGAGGAGATCAGCCGGTTGATGTCGATCAGGGCGCCGGTCAGTTGGCGGAGATAGTCTTTTTCCAACCCGGGACCTCCTCGGAGGCCAGCTGCTTCGGAAGGTGGGGACAGATGGATCGAACCTCCGATATTCTACCATGATTTAGGCAATGTCCGAAAAAAATGGCCGGAAGGCAAAGACGGATAATCCGTGGGGTCTGGTAGAATTTTCGGGAGTCTCCTTAAGAGAGCCATAGGGAGGCAGGAGCTGGGGTCCTGCAAGGAATGAAATAAATCCGATGGGGGACGTATGGGAACAGGGAGGGTCGAGGCCTTCAGTGACGGTGTCATTGCCATCCTGATTACAATC
>JAJZGM010000012.1 GCA_021828525.1 Nitrospirota bacterium
CGTCTCCTCCAGCGGGTGAATGGCAAGGTGGACTGCAGGTCGTGTCGCCTGGGGAAGTGTTCCTGCGAGTTCTCTGAGCAGGAAGAGTCTTTCCAGTCCAATGGCAAGCCCCACACCTGGAACGTCCGCTCCTCCCAGGTGACGAACCAGCCCGTTGTACCGGCCTCCCGCCGCCCATGTCGATTGGGCTCCCAGGGCGTCCGACACCCATTCGAAGGCCGTTTCTGTATAATAGTCCAGCCCTCTGACTAGTCTGTGGGTTACAGTGAAAGACAGACTCTCCCCTTCAAGGCCCCGGCAGACACGTTCAAAATGGTTCCGGGAGGCCGGACAGAGGAACTCGACAAGGTGGGGGGCCGCTTCGAGGACTGGCTGGCAGGAAGGAATTTTGCAATCGAGAACCCGGAGAGGGTTCGTCTCCGTGCGTCTTTGGCACGTTTCGCAGAGAAGGTCCCGGTTTTTCACGAGATAGCTGACAAGGATCTCGCGATAGGCGGGTCGGCATTCCGGACATCCCATGCTGTTGATGAGGAGCCGTGAGGCCGGAACGTTCGTTGCCCGGGCATGACGACTGACGGTGGCAATCAGATCTACATCGTCATCCGGATCCGAGGATCCGAGAAGTTCTGCACCTGCCTGGTGAAACTGGCGAAGCCGACCGGCCTGCGGACGTTCGTGCCGGAACATCGGTCCTTGGTAATAAAGCCGCTCCACGTGTCCTGGTTCTGCCAGACGGTGTTCTATGGCAGCCCGGATGAGAGAGGCGGTCCCCTCCGGTCTGAGGGCCAGCGACTCTCCCCCTTTTCCGGAAAATAGGTACATTTCTTTTTCCACAATATCGGTCGATTCCCCGATCGAACGTGAAAAAAGATCGGCCGATTCGAAGACGGGGAGCCGGACCTCCCGGAAGCCGGACCGGCCAAAGACCTCCCGAATCTCGTCCTCCAGCTGGCGAAAGGTTTCCGAATCAGGGGGGAGGAGATCCTTGACCCCACGGGGTGCCTGGTACTTCATGCATGTCCGATCGTAAGAAGGTCTATGGGGGAGAGGCCGGGCGTATTTCCGTTGTCCGAAATGAAATCATCAGAAGATCATTCTAGCAGAGGCCGATGGCAAACAAAAAGAGTCGAAAAGTCGACATTATCGGAGAACTCTCCCGGGGATTCACCCGGAGAACCGTTCCGGAGGGGTACATGGACGATCCTGTGTCCCGGAGAGCCTATGGCGATTATTTTGGGGAAGTGAGCTTCGAAAAGGGAGCGGCGCTCTCCCGGGAGATCCGGAACCGGAGAACTCCCGATTTTTCCGGGAAAGGACGCCTCTCCATGGTGGATCTCGGCACCGGGACGGGGGAATTTGTCATCGGCCTTTCGGAGGGTCTCCTTCCTGACATTCCGGGTGGAATCGACCTCCTGTGTGTCGACCGGTCTCTCGCGGCTCTTAAGGAGTTTTCCGGTCAATGGGCCCGCCCTGAAGGGATTTCGCTCCGCCTTGTGCCGGCGCTCCTTCCTGAGGCATTGGACCTGGTCAAGACGTCCGGAACCGTCGATGTGCTTTCCATGGCAAATCTCCTGGCAGAAAACGAGGACCGTCTCTCCGGTTTCCTCGACCTCCTGTCAGGGTTTCTGGAGGAGCTTTCCCCCGGTGGACTGATGATTCTGGTCGAACCGGCGGACCGCCGCTCCTCCCGGACTCTTCTTGGTCTGGGAGACCGTCTTCTCGAACTTTTTCCGGATCTTCGCATCCTGGCTCCCTGTCCGAATGACCGGAGAGGACCCTGTCCCTCGCTCGCTTCTCCCGACGGCTGGTGTCACGAAGACCGCCCGGCTGCCTTTTCCCACTCCCTGACAAGGACTGCCGCCTCCCTTGGACATATCAAGGATTCCCTGAAAATGACCTATCTCATTCTCTCCCGGGGAGAGAAAGTGGCCGGAGAGGACGAGGAAAGCTCCCTCCGCCTGGTTTCCCCTCTGCACAAGGAAAAAGGAATGTCCTGGGGGATGTTCTGCGACGGGGGCACGCTTTTTCGCCTGCGCCTTAAAAATCGGAATCGCAATGAGGAAACGAGAGCCTTTGCCCACCTGAGACGCGGGGAGACGATCCGGAAACCGGGCCTTATTTCTTCGGAGAATGAGACATCGACCGGAGCCTTTGCCGATTGGCCCTCCGAAATCCCCCTGACCGGACTCTTTCGGCCGGACGGGTCTCCCTGGACTCATTCCGGGGAGGAGGTGTAGGTGGAAATTTGGCCGGTCATGGCCCCTCACAGTCCGGATTTGCTTTCCTCCTGGAAGGGGGGGGACGGACGGGAGATGATTGGGAAGTTCGTCGGACTTCGCCAGGAGATTTTCGCGCGCTCATCCGACCCCTTTACTGCCGTGATCGCCTATACCCCCGGATGGCAAACCAGAAATGTCACTCTTGTCGATCCGGCGCCCGAACACTGTTCCTCCCGGGATTTCTCGGGATTTGGCCACCACTATCAGTACGATCCTCCGGGCGATCCCCTTCTGGCCCGACGCTTGATCTCCTCTGCGAGGGGGCTCGGCATGGCCGTGGCGGAGGGAGTCCATGGTGTCGACCACTCCATATCCGTTCCCCTGTTTTTTCTTCTCCCCGAAGGAACCACCCCGGTCATTCCAGTCTCCCAGAATCTTTCGGGAGTGAGGCAGGCCTTACTTCTGGGTGAATCCCTCCGCAAGCTCGATCTCCCCGGAAGAAGCCGGATCCTGCTGCTTCTCTCCGGGGTCTGGTCCCAGAATCCGAAGGAAATGGCCCGGGGGCAGGAGGACCCTCTTGTCCCATTCTGGGCGGAGAAAATCCGGAAAAACATCCTGGACCGGACCATCCCGGACTGGGGATTCCTTCCGGGACTGACCCGGGAGGTCCTTGACAGGCTCGATCCTCCGGGGAGGCTCCGCGAACTGCATCTCTTGAAAGGCCTCGATGTCAGGAATGGACGGTTGTGGGCCCTTGAGCGGATTGCCGGTCTTGTCCAGCTCCTGGCAGCCTTCGACCCCATTGTCCTTTGAACAGGGAGAGGACCGGCCTGCAAGACGTCACCTGAGTCTCAGGAGAAGAATCCCTGACGGATGGCAGGGGCCTAAAGAGACCATCGGGAAATCGGGAATCTTTCCAGGGGCAGAGGGTGAGTGTGAAAGACAGAGTCTCCTATGAATCAACCGGGGCATTTTCCAATAAATTTCTCCTGACAGGCCTGATTTTCCTGCAATTGCCTCTCCCTTTCCCTGGACTTCGTCATGGAAGGGACATTCCTCTGAAGCGTGCTCCCGGTTGCTGCCAGAAAATCCCCCGCTCCTTCGAAAGCTCGATTTTTGATTGGTGTTCAGCTTTAAAAAAAAGACCCGATAAGAGTATCATGGTCAGCGATCAAGGCTTGACCGGAGCGGACGGAGCGCGAAAGGGTGAGGAGAACTGAAATGGGTTTGTTTAGCAGGACGGTCCATCGAGAGGAAAGGGGAGAGGAGGGATCCCAGGGGAAAGGGGGCGAGCTGGCCTTTCTCGAGGATCCCAGGATTCTCAGGAATCTTCTCGATGCCTTGCCGGATCTGGGAGTTGCCATCGCCTCTCCGGGGGTGGGTGAAGGGCGCTCCGGAAACCGGATCCTCTACATGAACCAGGTGATGGAGAGGATCGTTTCCGCCAAGGATCCGGACCGGATCCGGAAAATTATCGAGGGACTGCGTCCGGGAGGGGTCCCCAAAAATCAGGTCATGGAAATTGGAGGAATGTCCCTCCTCTCGACAACCGAGCCTGTGGTTGATCCCGCGACCAACCGGATTCTGGGATACATGATCCTCTTTCGGGACGTGACCGGTGACCGGCTTATTGAGCAATCGGCGGAATCCCAGAGTCGTTCTTCTGAACTTCTCTCATCCTCGATGGGGGAGGTCGATGCAGGGATCCGTGAGATCTTGGCCACGACCGGAAAGGTGGCCTCCGAATCCCAGAAAACCCGGACGGAAGGAGAGGCAGGACGAAAGACGCTGGAGGATCTCCTGTCCCAGGTCCGGGAGGCGGGAGAGGCAATGCAGACTCTCGTGGAGGTGGTGAACGGCCTCAATGCCCGAAGCCAGGAGATCGGAAAGATCGTGGAGGTGATCGACGATATTGCGAGCCAGACCAATCTCTTAGCTCTCAACGCGGCGATCGAAGCCGCCCGGGCCGGAGAGCAGGGGCGGGGATTCGCGGTGGTGGCCGACGAGGTGAGAAAGCTTGCGGAGCGGACCATCCGGGCGACGAAGGAGATCGGTACAACTATCCGGGAAACCCAGGGAGAGACCACTCGGACGGTGACCCTGATTCACGGAACCCTGGGAAAGGTGGAGGAAAGCCAGAAGAAGGCCGAGGGGGTGGGAAAGGTCTTCGCCTCGATCGTCGACCATGCGACGGTTCTCTCGGACACCCTGAAGGACATTGTGGGGGTGACGGAAAAACAGTCGAGCAAGGTCTCCGCGGTTCGGAAGCAGCTTGAATCCCTGGTCTCCGATCTCATGGGCAATCTGAGGAATCTCCGAAAAGGTCAGTAATGACGTTTTTCCGGAACCCGGCCGTGGAATCGGCAGGCTCGCCATCATGAAGGAGAGGGTTTATGGCATCCGAAATTGTCTATGATTCCCCGAACCACAAGTTCTGCTGGCTCGGGCGCGATGAGACGGGACTTGAGGAAGGGGTCCAGACGAACCAGTACCTGATCATCGACAACGGGCGGGGGACCCTTCTCGATCCCGGGGGTTTCGGAGTCTTTTCCCGAGTCGTCGTCAACATGAGCGAATTCGTGGATCCGGAGAAGGTCGATCACATCTTTCTCTGTCACCAGGATCCCGATGTGGGAGGGGGGCTGGCCTCCTGGATGGACATGACGCCGGCCAGGATTCATGTCTCTGCCCTTTGGACCCGATTTCTCCTTCACTATGGGGTTACGGCCCTGGACCGGATCGAGGGGATCCCGGACAAGGGGGGATCCCTGACGCTTGCCTCCGGGAACCGTCTCGAATTCATCCCTGCTCATTTTCTTCATTCTCCCGGGAACTTCCACGTCTTCGACCACGCCTCTGGCATACTCTTCACCGGGGATTTGGGGGCGGCCATCTATCCGAAGGGAGAGACCCCTCTCTATGTGGAGGACTTCGAGGAGCATGTCCGCCACATGGAGGGTTTCCATGTGCGCTACGTGGCCACATCCAGGGCGATCGAATACTGGCTGTCGAAGGTCCGTCCCCTTCCGGTCCGGATGATCTGTCCCCAGCATGGGTCCATCTTTCGCGAAAAGGAGGCCCAAAAGTTTCTGGACTGGATTTCGAAGGCGCGGGTCGGTTTTGATGCGAACATCTTCACATGAGCCGACTGTCCGGAATGGGGGGGGCTACACGGTGACCGAAGGGGGAGACAATGGGTGACGGGATGTGCGAAAGGGAGCGTCTCGCGCTTGGGGAGCTTCAGGCCGACCTGGTCTTTGTGAGAAACTATATTGTCCAGCTCGAGGAGATCAACCGGATGCACGACCGGGATATCGGCTCCATGACCGACATCCTCCGGACGCGGATGGAGCGGATCGATGTGGCGACCATGATCCGGAAGGGGCAGGAATCGATCGCGAATCTTGAACGATTCCAGACGGTTCTCGAGCGAATTTCTACGATCGGGCTTGAGATCCGGGAGATCTCGACCCAGGTGAACCTTCTTTCGATCAATGCTGCCATTGAGGCGGCCCACGCAAAGGAAGCCGGCCGCGGTTTTGCCGTGGTGGCGGAGGAGATCAAGAAACTTTCCGACCGGACGCGCAAATCGGTTGAGGAGATCTCGAAGACTGTCTCGTCGATCGCCGCCGAACTTGGGGCGATGCGGGAAAGCATCGAGGATGTCCAGCGACGGATCGGAGAGATGCAGGACTTTTCCGAGAAGATCGAACAGAGTGTGGCCCATATGAAGGATGTCGCCTCGGGGAATCTCCTGAAAAAGTTTCTGGGAATCGTCGTCGGACGTTCCGACCGGATGACTCAGCGGATCAGGAGCGTTTTTTCGAAGGCATAGCCCCTGAGGACGTGGCTTTATGGTCAATGTGAACAATGTTTCAGGAGACGGGAACGATGAGCGGAAAAACAGAGATCGAGAATCTTGTTCTCCAGGTCGGAACAAACCAGATGGAACTCGTGGACTTCCGTATTTTTCAGGTGGACAAGAACAATCCCGGCAAGGTGATGGAGGGGATTTACGGGGTCAATGTCGCCAAGGTGATCGAGATCATCAAGCTGCCCGAAATCACCCCGGTTCCCAACGCTAATCCCTTCCAGGACGGGGTCATCAATCTCAGGGGCATCGTGATTCCCATCATCAACCTCGCCCGTTGGATGAGGGTGACCGAGCCTCCCGGCATCTCCTCCTCCCAGGTGATCGTCACCGAGTTTTCAAATATCCGCCTGGGATTTCTCGTCCACCAGAGCGTCCAGATCCGGCGAGTCTCATGGAAGAGCATCGTGCCCATCAACCTTCCGTCGTCCGCCTCGAACAAGGATTCAAGCGTGGTCGGGACGATCAAGCTGACCGAAGGACCCGATACCGGGCGTGTCCTTCTCATCCTTGATTTCGAAAGCATCGTCGAGGAAATGGGATTGTATTCCCGGCAGGAACACGATATCGAATCCCTCCCGAAACAGGAGTCGACCGGCAAGACCGTTCTGGTGGTCGATGACAGCGGAGTCGCCCGTAACATGCTTTCAAAGGCCCTGGACAAGGACGGCTACAAGGTCGCACTGGCCAGAAACGGGGAGGAGGGACTTTCTCTCCTGGGCCATATCTGGAGAAAGGATCCGGAGAACCTCGTGGCCATCATTTCCGATGTGGAGATGCCGGTGATGGACGGCTACTCCTTCGTGAAGAAAGTCAAGGAGAATCCGGAATGGAAAAATATTCCTGTCATCATGAACTCTTCCATGAGCGGAACAGAAAACATGCGCAAGGGACGGGAGCTGGGCATCGATGAGTATGTGGTGAAGTTCGAGCCCCAGAAGTTCCTTGATGCGCTCAGTTCCGCCATGGCCCGCCACAAGGAGATCAGGGAGGCGGCCAGGGGGTAGCAGAAGAGGAGGAGGGTTTTTTCAGAACTTGGGAAAGTAGAAAAATGATTCCCCGTACATGAGGACCAGAGCAAAAATCCACGGAAGCTGGGGGGCAAGCCGCCAAAGAAGCCCCTGGTCCTGTCCCGGCAAGGGATCGGGGCGCGCCTCCGAAAGAAGGGCCCCAAAGCCCACCGCCACGGCAAGGCTTCCCGTGATGGCGAACCAGGATATCATCTCAAGCCAGCCGACGTTGTGTCTTGACCCATAGAGATTGAGGGTCATTCCTCCCTGGATCAGAAGAAACTCGACCCCAAGAAAAAGGACCAATTTCATGAGAAAGGCTTGGTTCTGATTCATGAAACGGTCTCCCGATGGCTGGTGGTTATGGTCTCCGGACCTCGATCCCGGGCCAGCTGTCCGCATGCCGCCAGCACATCCGGCCCCATGGACTTCCTGACAGTCGCCGTAATATGAAATCCCGAAAGAATGTCGGCAAAGCTCCGAACCCGTTCCTCCTCCGGCCGCTCGAAGGGGGAGCCCGGAAAGGGGTTGAAGGGAATGAGGTTGACCTTCGATCGAAAGGGAGCCAGGAGACGCCCGAGGGCCCGGGCCTGTTCCGGAGCATCGTTCTTTCCCCTGAGGAGGACATATTCGAAGGTCACCCGCTCGCGGTTCCGGAGCGGGAAGCGGCGGCAGGCTTCAAGAATCTCGGCGATGGAATAGATCCGGCCGACAGGCATGATCTCCCGTCGCAATAGGTCATCGGGCGCACAGAGGCTGACGGCGAGCTGAATGCCCAGGTTGGCCTCTCCCAGAAGAGCCATCTTGGGGACAAGGCCCGAGGTCGATACGGTGATCCTCCGAGGCGAAAGGCCGATGCCATCGGGGTGAGTCAAGCTTCGTATGGCCGGGACCAGGGCGTCGAGATTCGCCAGGGGCTCCCCCATCCCCATAAAGACAATATGGTCGATCAGTGGCCCTTCCTTCATTCCCCCCGGAGTGGCCGAAAGATGGCGCATCGCCTGGACCCATTGTCCAAGGATCTCGGATGGGGTGAGATTGCGGATCAACCCCATGGCGGCTGTCCGGCAAAATCGGCATCCGATCCCGCAGCCGGCCTGGGTGGAAAGGCAGAGGGTCATGCGATCCTTCCGGGGGATCAGGACCGACTCGATGACCGGCCCGTCAGAGAGGCGCAGGGCGAGCTTTCGCGTCCCGTCAACCGATTGGTGGGCGGATTCGAGTGAGGGAATGGCGAGGGACAGGTCGCTTTCCAGAAGGGATCGGGTGGAGGCCGGAATGTTGGTCATGGCCGCAGGTTCGGTGATCAAGCGTTTGAAAAGCCAGTGAGCCACTTGGCGTCCACGATAGGCGGCCTCTCCTTTTTCCTGGAAGGTCTCTGTCCAGAGTGCTGGGGGAAGATCAAGAAGGTTCACGGGACAGACTCCGGGTCGGAGGACTCAATCCAGCGGGGAGCGATCCACCGCATGACGAGGAAGGTCGAGAAGAGACCGATCGCGGCTCCCCCTAGGACATCGAGAGGAAAGTGCGCTCCGACATAGATCCGGGAGATCCCCGTCAGGGTGGCCAGGGAGAAGAGCGGGAGGAAAAGCGGTGGATAGAGGCTGGCAAAGAGGGAGGCGGTGGAGAAGACGGTAAAGGTGTGGCCTGAAGGAAAGGAGTTGGCATAAAGAGACGGACCCAGGACATGGATGGAAACGGCATGGGAGGCGATGGAGGGATGGAGGGCCGCCAATGGTCGGTCCCGGTGGATCAGATGCTTGAGGGTCGTTCCGATGATGAAGGAGAGAAAGGAGGTCGATGCCCAGAGGACGAAATCCCGACGGAAGTTCTTCCTCGCAAAAAGGGCCATGAGCGCCAGTCCAAGTGGAAAAAGATAAAACCCATTTCCGAGTGCGGTGGCCGCCTCCATGACCGGATCGAGCCAGGATCGGTCCAGCGTATTGTTGATCCAGAGAAAGAGACTCTGGTCGGCATGGATGAAAATGTTCATTGTTCCTTTCAGGGAGGCTAGTCTGAGCGGTCCCGGTCCAGCAGGGCCTTGAGTCGTTCCTGGACGGCATGTTTGGACCAGTCGGAGGGGTATGAGATGCGAAAGACGCCGCCGGCTTCGGAAAATCCATGTTTCTCTATCAGGTATCGCCCCACTTCCAGAACCTGTTCCCGCCATGTGCCGGAGCTTGTCCATCGCAAGGCTTCCAGGACGAGTTCCCCGAATTCCTCCTCAGGAATGCGGTCCGGATGCCAGAGATCGAGTTCTCCGGAATGCTCGGGGTCCCTGCTCACAAGGGAATAGACAGGCATGGGCTGAAGACTCCTTGGGGGTGAGAGTGATTTGAGGATCCGATTGAGGCTATTATACACGAATAGCGACTTGCCGGTATATTGGTGCTCATGAAAGGACTCCGTGGACAAAGCCCCGCTCATTTTCCTGCTTCTTTCCGGCCTTCTGGTCGGCGCCCTTTTTCTCTCAAGGCTCTCTGAAAGGCTCCGTACGCCTGATATTCTCTGGTTCATGTTCCTGGGGCTTCTGCTTGGTCCTTCGGGGTTGGGAATTTTATCCGGAGACTCCCTCATGGGCACAGGCCATGTCTTTCTTCTGGGGGCCGTCTTTCTTGTCCTTTACGAAGCCGGCCTCAGAACCCGTGTCGACCGGGTCCGCGACCACGGGATCGCCATTGCACTTCTTGTGACCCTGGGGCTTCTGATCACCTCGATCCTTCTGGCGGTCGCCGTTCATTTTCTCTTCGGACTGACATATTTTGAGGGGCTTCTGATGGGGGCGATCCTCTCGACCACCGATCCGGCCTCGATTCTTCCGATCCTCCGTAAACTTCCGCTTCCCTCCCGGGTCTCAGAAACCCTGGTCGCCGAGAGCGCCCTGGGGGATGTGACGGGAAGCCTGCTGACGCTCTTCATCCTCTCCCTCTCACGCCCCGATCTCTCCCTTTCCCGCTCCCTCATGGATTTCTCTCTCTCCCTCCTCTGGGGGGGGCTGTCGGGAGCGGTCTTGGGCGGGTTGGTCATTGTGCTTGCAACCCACCCGAAAATCGGGCTCTTCCGGGACAATCTCCCCGTTCTGATCCTTTCGGCCCTTCTGGCAGGATTCGGGCTCTCCCTCCTTGTTCACGGACAGGCTCTTCTTTGCGCCTTCGTCCTGGGAATGGTCGCGGGCCGCTCGGCGGAGTCCGGCAAGGAAAGCCATTCCCCCTTTTCCGGAGAAGCCTTCAGGACGGTCAACAATCTTCTGGCTTATCTGGCGAGCTTTTTCATCTTTCTGGTCATGGGAACCCTCATCCCCGGCTCTTCCGGGGGAATGTCGTGGTTCAGACTCCTCGTTCTTCTCCTCTTCCTTGTCCTTGTGGTGCGTCCCCTGGTGGTCTTTACTCTGTTGCCCCTCGACCGGCGGTCCCGGTTTTCGGCACGGGAGATGGGGTTCATGTCCGTGGTCCGGGAGACAGGAATCATGGCGGGCGCACTCCTGGGGCTGGCGCATGACGCGCTTCCGAACCGTGCCTCCATCATCGTCTTTTCCGTGGTCGTCGGGACGATTGCCATCGGAGCTCTGGGCTCTGCCCCCGTGGCCCGATATCTGGGATTTTCCGGATCTCCGGAGAGCCGTCCATGAGGCGGGTCATCCGGGGATTCCTGGCCGTGCTCCTGGCCGGTCTCTCGTCATGCGGACTTCCCTCGAATCCCGTCACCCCTCCCGAGATCCTGGTGACGGGGGAATCCGGAGTCTCCGGAGGGGTGGCCCTGGGCACAAGCCTGCCCTTTACGGGCGTCCCCGTTCCCGTCTCCTCCCTTGCAATTCCGCCGGGTCTTTCTCTCTGGGGGAGTGCGGCCGTCGACAATAGCCTGGTCTTCCTGGTCCGTACCACGAACGGGCAGGGGGGATTCCTCGTGGCTCCCCTTCCCCTCTCCGGGGCTCCTGCCTTCGTTCAGGTTTCCTTTTCCTCCGGGGCGGGAACCCCCTGGGCCCTGGCCCCTGTCACTTCCCAGATTCTGGCTGTTCTCATGAAAACCTCCAGCGCTCCCCAGGGATGCCTCGCCCTTTTCGATGCCGCGACCCTGGTCCAGATGACGGGGGGAGGAACACTCCAGGAACTCTCCTGCCAGCCCTTTGGAGCTTCTGGGACCCTTTCCGGAGGCTTTCTTCTCCCTCTGGCTGACGGAGTCATGTTTCTGGCGGGGACGGTGACTCCCTCGGGGTCGGGGACCAATACGACCACCCTCTTTCTCATGACCCAGAGCAGCGTCCTCTCGGGTAACAGCATTACGCCAAAGTCAGTGTGGACCCTGCCCGTTTCCTACGGAGCGAATGTCCCCATTGCCGGGGTGGCCCTCCCCGAGGCGGTTCTCCTGCCGGATCCTTCCGCTCCGGCCATCGACCTCTACCAGGTCACCACCCTCTACGAAAGCGGGGGAGGAACACTGGCCCCCCTCTCCACGACAAGACTGGATCTTCCCGCCCCACCCACCCTTCTTGCCATCGATCCTGCCCAGAACTTTCTCCTGTCGGGATCGGGGGGAACGGTCTCTCTCTTCGGGCTTGGTGCCGTTCTCAGTCCGGGAGGGACTTTGGGGTCCATCGATTCTTTTCCGAGCCTTTCCGGAGAAACCTTCCAGACGATGACCATCTACACAGGGAGCTCCTGACAGGAGAGAGAAAGGAGAGAGGGTGGTCCACGGGTGGATTCTTGCCGGTCTTTACCTTGGATTGGGTCTTCTGGCGGGATTTTTGTCGGGACTGCTGGGGATCGGGGGAGGTGTGGTGCTTCTTCCGGCCCTTCTCTTTATTCTTCCCTTGATGGGCGGCCATGGCGTCACCCCCTTCGAGGCGACGGAGATCTCCATGATCCAGGTGACCTTTGCAGCTCTCGTGGGGATTCTTGTGCACCGGCCGTCGACCCATGTCCCTCTTCGGAGAATCATCCTGTGGGCGTTCTCCGCCCTGGTCGGGGGGGCGGTCGGAGGCCTTATTTCATACCGATTTTCAGGCCGGGTGATTCTTCTTCTCTTCCTTGTCGAAACCTGCCTTGCTCTTTTTCTTCTTTTTTTCCGTCCCAGGGAAGTTTCTCCAGGGGATTGTCCTGACGGCTCCCCCCTGGAATTCCCCGTCATGACCGCGATCGGTCTGACCAGCGGCATCCTGGGAGTCGGTGGGGGATTTCTTTTCTATCCCGTCCTGACTCTTTTTTTTCGCTATCCCTCCTTTGTGGCAGTCGGATCGAGCCTTGCAGTCATGTTCCCGATGGCCGCCTCCGCCTCGGCATTCAAGATCCTGGCTTCCGGATCCCTGGCCCCTCCTACGGTCCCGATCGTTCTTGGAGCCCTGGGCGGATCCCTCCTGGGATCGCGGTTTACAAAGAGGCTGGGAGCCTTCCGTATCCGCCTGTTCCAGGGGGGGCTTCTTTCCCTCACGATTCTGCGGCTATTATGGAGTCTCTTTATTTAAAATGGGGTTGTGTTTCAGAGTTTTTTTATCCTTCTTCTTCCTCGATTTCATATTCCCGCATCTTGGCATAAAGGGCCTTTCGGCTGATTCCGAGAATCCGCGCCGCCAGGCTCTTGTTCCCTTTAGACTCCGCGAGAGCCCGGCGAATCTGCTCCCGTTCTCCTTCCTTAAGCGTCCTGGGCGGAAGGGGCTGGAGGGACGTACCCGGAGGAGAGGTCAGATGGAGAAGGGGGGCGATCATCTCACCCTCGAGTTCGAAACGGTCAGGAGCGGTAATTCCCTGGACAACAGCCACCTCGATCATGCGGTTTTTGAGCTCACGGACATTGCCGGGCCAGGGGTATGTGGTCAGGATCTCGCGGGCTGCCGGAGAGATGTTGATCGTGAGTCCGGGATTGTCGAAGGCCTCGGCAAGAAAGCGCCGGGCCAATATCAGAATGTCTCCTCCGCGTTCGCGAAGGGGGGGAACATTGATTGGAAAGACATTCATCCGGTAATAGAGGTCCTCCCGAAGCCGACCCTGGTTGACGAGCAGAAGAGGGTCGATATTGCTGGCTCCGATGATCCGGGCATGAAATGACAGCTCTTCGGTTCCCCCGACCCGATAGAAGGTTCTGTTTTCCAGAACACGGAGGAGGGCGATCTGGGTCGAGAGATCCATGGTGCCGATTTCATCGAGGAAAAGGGTCCCCCGGCCGGCCGTCGACAGCCATCCGTCTTTTCGGGAAAGGGCACTGGTGAATGATCCCTTTTCATGACCGAAGAGCTCGGAGTTGACCAGCTCTCTTGAGATGGCCCCGGTATTGACGGCAATAAAGGGTTCCTCCCGACGGGGAGAGAGCTGATGGATGGAACGGGCCACGAGCTCCTTGCCGGTTCCCGATTCGCCGGTGATGAGGATGGGAATGGAGTGGGAGGCGGCTTTTCTGATGCGGTCTGCCAATCTTCTGATGGCCGGACTGTCCCCGGCCAGAAGCGGCAGGGGGAGTTCGTTTCCGGACAGGATGTCTTTCTCCGTTCGCATCGGGGCCGACGTCAGATCGCCAAGCAGGCTCAGGAGCTTCTTTTCGTCGATCGGCTTTTCAAGATAATTGGCCGCCCCCTTTCGGATTGCTTCAACAGCGGTTTCCACCGTCGCATGAGCCGTCATGATCACGACAGGAACGTGGGGGTAAAGGGCCCTGATGGGTTCAACCAGCTCGATGCCGGTCGTGTCGGGGAGCTTGAGGTCAAGAAGAATCGCAGACCGGTGTGCCGGGAGCGGGTCGGACTTCAGAATTTCGAGGGCCTCCCGGCCGGTGCCTGCCTCGAAGACAACATATCCCTCGTGAGTCAGGAGGGTCTTCAGGTAAAGCCTGGTGTTGGCATAGTCGTCGACCACCAGGATGCGGCCCTGAGGTCTCATTTTAGTGATTTTTCCAAGTTTGACAATTCTTTGAGTGTCTTTTTCACCTGGGAGAGCTGCTGAAGGAGAAGAGTCCGGTCTCTCCGGAGTCTGGAGGACTCCTGGGCGTCGGCAAGAAGTCTTTGGGAGGCTTCCTTGAGCTCATAGGGAGTTTTTTCTCCGTTGAGCGTTCCCAGCAGATTCTGGCCTTCGTGGCGTTCGGTGGGTCCCAGGTGCAGGTCTGCCAGGGCCCAGGCAAATACGAGCCTGTCACGCACAGCGGGCGAAATTGCCGACAGGGAAGAGCGCTGCTTTAAGAGGGCCCGTGCCGCCTTGTAGTATCCCTTTGAAAAGAGGTAGGACATGCCCCCGAAATACTGGGCATCGTGATGGCTGAGTTCGGCGATGGCGAAGGGAGGGAGGATGATG
>JAJZGM010000184.1 GCA_021828525.1 Nitrospirota bacterium
GGTGTCATAGCTCGATGCGGGTTGAACTCGAGCCGATTGAGGTCGGTCGCGGTGGTGACAGAGAGAGACTGGCGAAGCGGGGGAAGGGGCCGGCAGGCCAGGGTCGCAACCGGGCCGAGAACCTCCGTGATCTGCCCGATGGCCTTGGGGGATTTTTTCCTGTCCTCAAAGTCTCCGGTTCGACAGGATCAGGGCCTTTCCGGGATCCGGACGCCCGCTAGCGTCCCTGCCACCACCGGACCCGCCCTGTATCCATATGAACAAAGTCGAGGTGGGGATAGTAGCCAACTCCTCCGGAGGAGAGGGAGAGGGCCACACGCCTCAGGTGCTCGAGCGCGACTCCGGGAATCCGGATATCGGCCGCCCTTCCTTCCATATGGAGGCTGTGCCGGGCCACCCCTTTCGAATGGCGGCGGAGCATGGCGTTGGTTTTTGGAGAGCGGTATCCGGAGATGAGGTGAATCGGCTGACGGGATCCCAGGCGAATCCGGGCAAAAAAGAGAAGGTCGAGGAGGCGCGGATCGATCCTCCGGACCTCTCCCGTACGGAAGTCCCGCATGAACCGGTCGATCTCCGAGAGGGCCGTGGGATGGTAGGTCCCGTCCGACCAGAATACCGTTTCCATCCGTTCGCCGGTGTGAAGATTGTAAAAGGAAAGAGCGTGTTCCCGGTTGACAGGGGCCGGTCGCGAGAGAGCGATATTGGGAAAGCACATGACGGCGGCCGAGGCAAGACCCGCCTTCATGAACTGCCGGCGCGAAAGCTCCCTGAAAAAAAACGGTCTCATGACGAACTCCTATTTGGCGATGGGATCAGGAGTCGGGTCGGGTCACATCCACGGGACGTCCCTCCCGATCCCGAAGGACCTGGCGGGCTTTTTCGGCATCGATCCTCAAGCCGGGATGACGGGAAAGCCAGCGAAAAAAATCCCCCGGAAGATCTTCCTCCTCATGATACACGTCCGGATGGACTTCAAGATAGAGGCGCCCTTTTAAAGAACGGGCCAGGAGGACAGGCCGGTCGACGATCCTGACAGGGGTCCCTAACGAGACCTTCCCGAAGAGGGTCTCGATCTCCCCGGGGCTCAGGCGGATGCAGCCGTGCGTTGTCATGGTATAGAGGCTTGAAGGGGCATTCGTTCCGTGGATTCCGTAATGGGGGAGGGAAAGCCCCAGCCAGTAATGGCCCAGAGGATTGTCCGGACCCGGAGGAACCCGCGTCAGGACCTCCTGTCCCTGACGGCGCATCTCCTCCTGGATCGAGGGGGGAACCATCCATTCGGGATTGACCCGTTTGGACACAACCCGGTAGCCTCCCTCCGGGGTGGGCCGGGAGGGTTTTCCCAGAGCGACGGGAGCCGAAAGGACGAGTCTCCCCCTCGAGAAAAAGAACATCATCTTCTCGGGAAGGTTGATCAGGATCCCGTCACCGGGAGGAGGAGGAACAATGTGCCGGGTGTCGATCCGGAGAATCTGTCCCGGATGAATGAGGTCGGGGTCTCTGATGGCGTTCTCCCGGACCAGGGTGGAGAGGGAGAGACCGAATCGCGACCTGATCCCCAAAAGGATATCCCCCGGCCGGACCCGGTAGGACAAGATCCTTCCGGTCATTTCATGGGAGAGGAAGACCGGCTCCTGGGATCTGGCCGGGGTGGCAACGAGGAGGAGCCCTCCCGGGAGGAGGAAAGAGAGGAGAATCATTTTAAAGGAGGAGAGAGGACGAAAGACAGGCTTCCTTTTTTTAAGGATTTCTCCGAAACATTTCTCCGGACCCGGTCGGAACTTGCCCAAGCGGATCAACCCTTCCCGGAAACGGAGGAAAATCTCTCTCCGTATCGGTTCAGATGGACGAAGTCAGAGAGTTCCCGTCGGATCCTCAGATATTTTTGGATCTCGGGCCGGGACTCTTTCAGCGGATATCCAAGCCGGATGGCATAGCCAATCTTCTCATGCCCAGGAAGCCCCAGGATCTTCCGGACTCCGGGCTCGACAGCCGGACTGCTGAAGGCGCTCATGACCTGGAAGCCGATGCCCAGGGATTCCGAGACGAGCCACATCGTCTGCAGGACGCACCCCAGGCTGATGAATCCCAGGATGTCCCCTTCCGAGGCCGGCGCACGCTTTCGGGTGTCATAGGTGACAACAAGGATTGTCGGACTGTGCCGGATGGTCTGGCTCATGAATGAGGGACCTTCGGCGAAGGCGGCCTCCTCAAGTTTTGAAAAAAGAGAGGGATCGCGCCAGGACGGGGGGAACATGGAGGCCAGGATCCCCGTCTTTTTCCTTTTCAGCTCCTCCTCGGAAAAGGACAACTGCTGGAAATTCTCCCGGATGAAGTCCACGGAGAGGCCGGATTTCAGATCACCTAGCCTTCGGAGGAGATCTGGATCGTCCACCACGATGACTTCGTAGTTCTGCATGTTGTGGGCGGTGGGGGCCCAGGAGGCCGCCTCGAGGATCTTCGAAAGATCATCCCGGGAGACGGGAGCCTCCGGGTCGAAGGGGACCCGGGCCGAATGCCGGCTGCGGACCAGCGCATAAAGGTCATTCATGATCTTCTCCCATCGTCAGAACGGCCCGAAAATGCACCCTTGCCTCCATCATTCTCCGGAAGGCTTCAGGCGCCTCGGAAAGAGGGAACTCCTCGACCATCGGAAGAATCCCGGCCATCTCGCAGAAGCTCAGAGCCTCTTCCATCCGGCCCCCCGCCGTTCCCTCGAGCGAGACTGCCTCCCCCAGAAGAAGGGCATGGGGAATCTCGATCATCCCCCGGGAAAAAGAGACGACCGTCATCTTTCCCCCGCGGTCAAGCCCGGGCAAAAGATCCGCAATAAGACTGCTGTTTGGAGCCGTGCACAGCATGAAGCGGGCTCCGCCCAGGCTCCTAAGCTCCGAAGCGGCCGACCCGCTGCCGGTGTCGATGACATGGTGGGCTCCCAACCGTTTGGCCAGGGCGGCCTTCTCCCTTCCACGGGTCAGCGCGATGGTCCGGAACCCAAGGTTCCTTGCGATCTGGACAGCCAGATGCCCGAGCCCGCCCAGACCGATGATGCCCACCAGGTCCCCACCCTTTGCACCGCTCTTCTTCAGGGCGGCATAGACAGTGTTTCCGGCGCAGAGAAGGGGAGCCCCCTCCCGTGACGGGATCCCCTCGGGAATCCCGACGAGAACATTGGCGGGAACCACGAGATATTCGGCATAGCCTCCGTCGCGGGAGAGGCCTGTCGTCTTCGCCTGGTCGCAATGCCAGAAATCCCCCTTCCGGCAGGAAGGGCACTGACCGCAATGTCCCCCGTGCCATCCGACCCCCACC
>JAJZGM010000185.1 GCA_021828525.1 Nitrospirota bacterium
AGTTCCTTCAGGATCGTCCTCTGGAGATCGAACAGGGCCTTCTTGTCGGTCTCGGTGAAGTTTGCTCCCTGACTGATCCACTTTTCGACCTCCGGATGGCGGGCCCGGGCTGCATAACCGAACCAGGTGAGATTGAACCACATCTGGAGGTCCAGAAAGTCCTGGGCATTCATCTGGGAGACCACCCGCCCGAAATCGGCATCCTTCACCGGCTGCTTCGACTGGACCTTCTGCCACAGGAAAAGGTATCGCGGGTAAGGCTTGATCATGGTTTCGTAGGCGCAGGAGAAGAAGTTCCGGGCCAGGAAGATCTTGTCCCCGTTGTCGAGGTCGGTGGAGGACTTGAGGGAGAGCTCCTGGTAGGAGTCCACCACCTGTCCCTCCCCCAGGGCCAGGATCTGGTCGAGCAGAATCGGTACGATGTTCACCGTCTGGCGGATTTTCGGGAAGAGACCGGCCATGTGGGGAATGTCGTAGTACCCCCGGACGCCGTGGAGACGGACCCATGGCAGGACCATTTCGTTGGTCAGGGGATCGAAATAAGAGGGCTGATGCATGTGCCAGACAAACAGAACATTCGCGTTCAAAAGGAGTCCCTTTCAGCGGGTCTTATTCCCGGTTCTCCCGGATCCACCGTTCGATTCCCTCCTGGGTCACCACCACGATTCCCCCTGTGGAGACAAAAAAGAATTTTTTGTCCTCCTCATGGTTGAATCCGACCCGGAGGTCGGGGGGAATTCGCACGTCCTTTTCGACAATGCACCGGTTCAGTCGAGCGTACCGGCCAATGTCGACCCCGTTGAAGATCACCGACTCGGAGACGTGGGAATAGCTGTTGACCCGTACGCTATGTGAGAGGATCGACCGGTCGATCTGTCCCCCCGAGATGATCGAGCCCCCGCAGACGATCGAATCGGTCGCCACCCCCACCCTTTTGTTCTTCTCGTCGGCGAAGACGAATTTGGCCGGGGGAACCTGCGGACGGTAGGTCCGGAGGGTCCAGTAGGGATTGTAGAGATTGAAGGAAGGGGTCACCGCGACCAGATCCATGTTGGCTCTCCAGTAGGCATCGATGTTCCCGATATCCCGCCAGTAGCCCTTCTCAAGGTCTTCCATCCCAGGAATGGTGTTTTTGCTGAAATCGTAGACATTGGCCTTCCCCTCGGAGGCGAGGTGGGGAAGGATGTTGTGCCCGAAGTCGTGCTTGGAGGAGGAGATCTCCGAATCCTCCCTTAAGACATCGATCAGATCCTTCGTCCGGAAGATGTAATTTCCCATGGAGGCCAGGGCGGTCGTCCCACCGGGAACGGTCGGCTCGGGGTCTTGGGGCTTCTCCACGAAATCACGGATTCTCCCGTCATCCGTCCGGATCACCCCGAACTCCCGGGCTTCAGCAAGAGAAACAGGAATCGCCGCGACGGTGACTGACGCTCCCGTCTCGACGTGATGGTCGAGCATCTGCCGGATGTTCATCTTGAAGATGTGGTCCCCGCCAAAGATGCAGACATGATCGGGCATTTCGTCAAGAATCAGGTTCATGTTCTGGAAGACGGCGTCGGCGGTTCCCTGGAACCAGTGGGGGCCTGTCCGCATCTGGGCAGGGACAGGATCGATGTACTGGTCGAGAAGGGGCGAGAGACGCCATCCCCGGGAGAGATGGGTGTTGAGGGAGTGAGACTTGTACTGGGTCAGGACCTTGATCTTCGTGAATCCCGAGTTGACGAAGTTCGACAGGACAAAATCAATGATCCGGTAGGCGCCACCGAAGGGCACCGCAGATTTGACCCGGTCGGTCGTCAGGGGAAAAAGACGTTTCCCCTCCCCTCCGGCCAGGATGATTGCCAGAATGTTTTCCCGGTCCCGATGATCCATCGACAGCCTCCAGCAAGAGGTTCAGGAATTTCCGAGAAAAGTGCGGTTTAAAATGCGCAGGATTCCGGTCCGGGCGGGAGAAAGGGAAAAAAGACCCCAGAAAAAGAGGAGGAGGGAGGAAAAAAGGTAGGCCACCCATTTTTCTCTTCGCTCATGGCGAAGGAGGAGGCGCACAGAGTAGACCGCCCCGAATCCCCCCACGATCAGAAATATCCAGTCGTACACCATTCTCCGGCCCCTTTCCCACGATTCATCCTACCAGAATCGAAGGAAAAGGCCAATTGTCCGAAGCTCCCGGCCTCCGAAGGCTGGGAGGAAGGCACCGTCATGGGGGGCAGAAATCCGGGCGGAAAGCGGACCCCGTGGGTCTCGTGGTGCGACAGGGATTCCGAAGGGCGTTTTCAAGGGGAGATTTTCACCGGACAATTAAGGAAGAGCCCGGAAGAAGCCGGGCCCCGACGGCTATTCTTCGGTCACCTGACCCGGATGCCGGGTGGAGCGGCGGCGCGCCACGATGGAAAGCCGAACCGACTCGCGCTTGAGTTCCAGGAGATAGGTGCGGCGCTCGATTTCGGAAATGGGCCGCTTCAAGGCCTCCTCGGCATTTTCGCGGGCCCTCCGGGCCAGCTGTTCGTCAATTTCGTCGGCGCGTTCGACGGTATTGGCCAGGATGATCACCGACTTGGGAAGGACCTCAGCCACGCCTCCGCTCACGTAATAGGAATAAAGGGCTTCCCCCTTCCGGACCACGAGCTCCCCAGGATCAAGCAGAGAGATGAAGGGACAGTGGCCGGTCAGGACGCCAAACTCTCCGTCCACCCCCTTGGCCTTGACGAAATCCACCTCTTCGGAGATGAGCTCCCGCTCCTGAGTCACCAGAGTCAGCATGAAGGACATGGCCTAGGCCTTTCCCTTGAGTTTCTCGGCCTTTTCGAGGGCTTCCTCGATCGTCCCCACCATATAGAAGGCCTGCTCGGGCAGATGGTCGTACTTTCCCTCGACGATGCCCTTGAATCCCTTGACTGTGTCCTCTCGGGAGACGTACTTCCCGGGGGATCCCGTAAAGACTTCGGCCACGAAGAACGGCTGGGAAAGGAATCGCTGGATCTTCCGGGCCCGAGCCACGACCTGCTTGTCGTCCTCGGAAAGCTCGTCCATGCCGAGAATGGCGATGATATCCTGGAGGTCCTTGTACTTCTGGAGGATCTTCTGGATCGAGCGCGCCACGTTGTAGTGCTCATCCCCGATGATCATGGGATCGAGGATCCGTGAGGTCGAATCGAGCGGGTCGACCGCCGGATAGATTCCGAGCTCGGCGATCTGCCGGGAGAGGACGACGGTCGCGTCGAGATGGGTAAAGGTTGTCGCCGGGGCCGGATCGGTCAGGTCATCGGCAGGAACATAGACCGCCTGGACCGAGGTGATAGACCC
>JAJZGM010000186.1 GCA_021828525.1 Nitrospirota bacterium
TCCGAAAAATGTCGGAATCCGGTTTGTCGGAATGACCCACTATATCCGGCAATCCTTCAATCAGTTTTACGAGGGCATTCTCATGGCGGTCTTCTTTCTTTACCTTCTTCTCCTCCTCTTTTACCGAAGCTTTCTCGCACCCCTCGTCATCCTGGGCACCATTCCCCTGGGAATTGCCGGAAGCCTCTTTTTCCTTAAGGAAACCGGGTCCTCCCTCAACCTTATCTCCATCATGGGAATCCTGATGTCGATCGGCATTGTCACCAGCAACAGCATCATTCTGGTCAACCGGATCCTCGAGCACAGGAGAGAGGGGGCCTCCGTGGCCCGGGCACTCCGGTCCGGATCCCGGGAGCGGGTCCGGCCCGTTCTCATCACCACCATTGTCACCATCTTCGCCATGATCCCCATCTCTTTCGTCTGGGGAACCGGATCGGAGAATTCTGTTCCCATGTCCCGGGCCATCATCGGCGGCCTTCTCCTGTCCACGCCGATCACGCTTCTCCTGACTCCGCTGCTGATGGGTCCGATCCTGGCCCGAGTGACCGGTCCCGCCCGGGAAGGAGGCTAAATGAAAAACCTCCGTCCTGTGCAGTCGGTCCTGCTCCTCCTCCTTCTGGGTATGATCCTGGGCGGATGCCGGGACTCGGGGACATCCTCCAGGGGCCCGATCCGATCCCTCCAGGAAGTCTCCGTCACCACACCCGTCTTCCAGGATTTTCCCATCTATATCAAAACCCCCGGAATGGTGCTCCCGTTCGAGGAGGCCGACCTCTTTTCCTGGGTCACCGGCTTTGTCGGAGAAGTTCCCGTCGACATCGGCTCAAAGGTCCGGAAAGGGGATATCCTGGCCACCATTCATGTTCCCGACCTTTCGAACCGGTTTCTCAAGGCCCTGGCGAGCTTCCAGCTGAAACTCGTGGTTATGAGACGCTACCAGCGCTCCATTCTCGAAACTCCCGATGTGGTCTCCCAGGGAGAGGTCGACCAGGCCAAGGCCCTCTACCTCGAGTCCCTTGCCGAACTCCACCAGTTGGCCAAGGTTCTCCAGCTGACGGTCATACGGGCTCCTTTTAAGGGAACCATCACACGTCGGTTCATCAATACCGGAGACCTGACCCGCGCCGCCGGGTCGGGAGGCCAGCATTCGACCCCCCTGTTCCGGATCGAAAATACCGATCTTGTCCGGGTCGCAGTCGACCTTCCCCAGCCCTATGTCAACATGATCAGGCCGGGAGTCCCGGCCACCATACAACTCGTGGAGCCCCATGTCACAATGACGGGAACAATCTCCCTGATCAGCGGCTCCCTGAACCGCATCAGCAAGACCATGCCCATACAGGCGGTCTTCGACAACCCGGCCCACATCCTGAAACCCGGCATGTTCGTCTCGGTAGGCATGCTCCTCAGGACGCTCCCCCATGTTCTGACGATCCCGGACAGGGCGATCGTCTCCCAGGACAAGCATCCCGTGGTCTATGTCGTGAGTTCGGAAAACCGGATATTGATCCGCCCTGTGACATTGGGCGAGGATGACGGGGTCCGGGTCCAGGTCATGGCAGGACTTTCCCCGACCGACCGGGTCGTCACCCGGGGGAAACACGAGGTCATGGCGGGCGATGAGGTTCTCGCGAGAATGGAACATCCATGAAACGGTGGGCGGCTTTTCTTGCTCTCCTCTGTCTTCTCCCGGTCGGTTGGGACTCCTTGGCCTCCGGGACAACACCACCGAAAGAAAACCAGAGTCCCCTCCCGGTGATTCCCGAGCTTCCCCCCTTTCCCAACCCCCGGTACGAGATTCAGCCTCTCTCCCTCTCCCAGGTCCTCATGAAGACCCTGGGGGCCTCTCCGTCGATTGTCATTTCGAAACGTCAGGTGGCGGTGCGGTTTGCTCAAAGGATCACGGCCATCGAAACCTTTTTCCCCTCCATCGCCATTGGGGGGGGAACCATGGATTATTCCGGGGAGGTTCAGGGATCGACCGGACAGTTCTCGAATGTCACAAAACAGAACTCCCAGCTAAGCCATGGACTCTTCCTCTCGGTCAACCCCCTTTCCTCCTCTTTCCAGACCCTGATCGCCACGACGAACCTCGACAGCGCCCGATCCTTTCTCTCCGAGACCGAAAACCAGAAAATGGCCCAAGGGGCCTCCCTTTACTTCAGGACCTCCGCCTCCTATTCCAGGATCGCGGTCTACAGGGAAGCGGTTCGGATCTCCCGCAAGATCCTGGATGAAGAGCGGCGGCTTGTAGAGCTTGGGGGGGCAAGCGTGGTCGGAATTTTAAGAGCGGCCCACGAAGTCGCGAGAAACACGCGGTTCATGGTGCAGGAAGAAAACAGGGCCTACCGCCTTTCATTCCGTCTGGCCCAGCTTCTGGGAGAGAGTCCACCGATCCTTCCGACTCCCCGGGAATCCTTCCTTTTTCCCCGTCTCTATCTGGACGACCAGGAAAATCTTCGCCATCTCCTCGCCCTGGCGGACCGGAAACGCCCCCTCCTTGCCGGAGTCCGCCAACAGGTCGAGGCGCGAAGGCAGGCCTTCCAGAATGTCCTCTTCGGTCCGGCATTTCCGACCCTCTCCGCAGGAATTCTGAACGGCTCCCTTGGACCGGACTTCACCAGTCTGGTCGGGATGAACCAGGCGATCACCATGGCGTTCTGGAATATCGGGCCGGGAGGTCTCCTCGATCCCGGCGGGATTCTCCTTGCACGAAAAAATGTCCGTCTTCAGGAAGCCCGTCTTTCTCGTCAACGCTTCATCGTCCACCGGCAGGTCTCTGACAGCTTCGAATCCTTAAGGAAAACCCGCCAGGAGGAGGTGGTCGCCCTTGAAGACGTCCGGCTGGCCAAGCTGACATTCGACGCCACCCAGATCAGGGTCCAGCTCGGTCTCTTTCACGCCCTGGAGCTGATCATTTCTTTACGTGACCTGATCAATGCCCAGCTCCGCTATATCGACATCGTCGAAGAGTTCGAAGCCTCCCAGTTTCGCCTGATGGCAGCGATCGGGGTCCGTCCGGATTTCATCGCGGTGAACAATTATCCAGGGGTCTCGGGGCTTACCGGTCCGGTCGAGCCCAAAAGCCGGACCGGAAAACAAGGAGGGGGAGGATCAACCAAAGGCCGTCCGTCGCCATGAACAAACGGCATATCGAGATCAGTCTTGCCCCATCGGCTTCGCAGTAAGAGACTTATTCATCTCGCGCCCGATGTCACAGGCTTTTGAAAGGGAAAGGAACGAGGCGACCGGATGATCTTTCAGCCAATCATGGGCCGGATTGTCCGAG
>JAJZGM010000187.1 GCA_021828525.1 Nitrospirota bacterium
GACGGCCTCTCTAAGCGCTGCCAGAAACCGGGCGCCGTCCTTTTTCCGGAGAGCCTGCCGGGACTGTCCTAGGAATGTCTCCATTCGTCCGGCGGCTCTCCGGTCCTTCCCGGCAAGGGCGGCGATGATGGCCCTTTCATAGCGCCTTGGAACGGCCAGAAGAAGATAAAGCGATGTACGGTGGAGGTAGGGGCGATCCTGGCTCTCCTTGTAGATTCGGACCCAACGGTCGGCGATATGGGGGAGGGAGAGATCTTCTCCCTGTCTGAACCATTGGGCTTTTTCCTTGTCCGTCAGACGGTAGCCCTTCCGGGACAGAGTCTCAGAAAGCTTTTCGAAGGCTTCGGCCAGTGCGGTCTTTTGTGCATTCTCCAATGTGGCCGCCTTGGCCGAATGTCCAGAAAACCAGAGTGTGTCGGCCGAAGGCGAGGGAGGATGGATCACAAACAGGGGTTTGTGAGGGGGGTCCTGTGAAATGAGAAGGTCAGGGGGAGGAGAGGTAAAGGATGGGGAGAATGTGCAGGAGGAGAGAAGGATTGAAAGCCAAACTAAAGGCATGAATGGAGGTTTTGTCGGAATTTCTTCCGGATTGATTTTGTTCAAGGTATTGAAGTCTCAGGCGGGAGAGGGTTCACCGATCCGGTCCTGTTCCTCGGGGCCATCGGTACCGGCGGTGTAGAATCGGAGAGGAGAGAGCTTTGTCAGGTCGCCTAGAAAGGGAGCCATGAAATTCCAGGAGTTTTCGACCTCGTCTTTGCGCGCAAAGAGGGTCGAGTCACCGACGATGGCATCGTGGAGCAGACGCTCGTAGGCTTCGGGAGCCTGGGCGCGGTAAGCCTGCTGATAGGAGAAGTTCATTTCGACCGGATCGATCATGAGGGATCCGCCGGGTTTCTTGATCCCGAAACGGAGGGCGATGCCCTCGTTGGGCTGGATCCGGATGATCAGCTCGTTGGGGACTGTCCCGGGGGTTCCCGCCAGTCGAAAAAGGGCGAAGGGGAAGTCCTTGAAGACGATCCGGACAAGGGTTTCCCTTTTCGACATGCGCTTGCCGGCTGTCAGAAAGAAGGGAACTCCGGCCCATCGCCAGTTCTGGATCTCGACCCTCATCCGCACAAAGGTCGGTGTGTCGGAGAGAGGGGGAATCTTGGGCTCGTTCCGGTAGCCCGGGACAGGAACGCCATCAACCTCACCAACGGTATACTGGCCCCGGACGATCGTCCGGGGGAGATCCTCAACCCGGACCGGTTTCAGAGATCTGAGGACCTTCACCTTTTCGTCCCGGATCGACTCGGCCTCGAAGGCGACCGGAGGCTCCATGGCGGTCAGGGTCATGAGCTGGAAGAGGTGGTTCTGGAGCATGTCCCGAAGGATTCCTGCCTCCTCGAAATACCCCCCCCGCCCTTCAACTCCCACTGCCTCGTGGACGGAGATGTGGACACTCTTGACGAAGACATTGTTCCAGAGGTTTCCGAAGACCGGGTTCGAGAGCCGGAAGACGACAATGTTCTGGACCGTCTCCTTTCCCAGGTAATGGTCGATGCGATAGACCTGGGGTTCGGAAAAGACCTGGAGAACCTCGCGGTTCAGGTCCCGTGCCGAAGCCAGGTCCCGTCCAAAGGGTTTCTCGACAATGATCCGGGTGAAGGGGGAGGGAGTCTCTGCCGCATCTTCGTTGATCTTTGCCAGGCCGAAGCTTCCCAGGTTCCGGATGATCGGCACGAAATAGCTGGGCTGGGTAGCCAGGTAATACAGAACATTGCCACGGGTCGGCTTTCTGAACTCGTCGGAGAGTAGGGTGGTCCGGATGGCCGTATATCCGTTGGGGTCGTCAAAGGTCATGGGGTGGTAAAAGATCTTCTTTTCGAACTCGGAAAAGAGATCGAGATGGTTTGCGCTCCGGGCAAAGGTCTGGACGGAGGCACGGAGTTCCCCCCGAAACTCCTCGTGGGTCTTGGGACTCCGGGCAACCCCAAGAATTCTTGTCTCAGGATGAAGCAACCCGTCGACCATCAAGTCGAAGAGGGCCGGAACGAGTTTCCTGTGGGTCAGATCTCCTGATGCGCCAAAGATGATCATGGTCAGTGGGGGCGTGTCCGCAGTTGGCGGCGAAGGCTGGACTTCACTCATGCCGGCACCCTGAAATGGCGACTGGAGGCTGCTTGTCAAGGGAGATCCTTTCCTTTGTAAAAGATCCGTGGCGGCCTTCTTGTATGGGACCCGGTGGGGGGAACGCCCTGAATCAGGCGGGTCATCCCTTCCGGATGGCGGCAATCTTTTTCTCGGTACTGGACAGAAGACTTTCGAAGGATTTGTTGAAGGTCTCCACCCCCTCCCGGATCAGCTGGTTGAAAGAGGCTTCAAGCGATACTCCGATGTTCTGGATTTTTTCCAGGTCCTCGTGGGGGTTGGGGAGAGTCCGGTCCTTTTTGTACCGGTCGATGGTCCGGAGGGCCTTCCCGTGGTCAGCAAAGGCCCGAAGTGTTTCGGCAGGAACAGTGTTGACCGTGTCGGGCCCGATCAGGTTCTGGACATAGAGAATGTCGGAGTACTTCGGATTCTTGGTCCCCGTCGACGCCCAGAGAGGGCGCTGGACCCGGGCGCCATGTGCCGCAAGATCCCCGAATGTCTCCCTGTCGAAGAGATTGACGAAGTTTTCATAGACGATCTGGGTATTGGCGATGCCGGCCTTTCCCAGGAGTTCGGCGGCCTTTTTGGCGAGGGTCGGGTCGGTTGAGGCGCCGACGATTTCTTCGAGTTTCCGGTCGACCAGGGTATCAAGCCGGCTGATGAACAGGCTGGCCACACTGTGGACCCGGGCGGGGTTGTGGCCTTTCGAGACATAGTCCCGGAGACCCTCGATATAGGCCATGGCCGCCTTGCGGTAGGCCTCGGGAGAAAAAAGGAGGGTCACATTGATGGAGATCCCTTCCGAGATCAGCTGCCGTATGGCGGGAATTCCTTCGGGGGTTCCCGGGATCTTCACGAGAAGATTGGGGCGATCGACCATCTGGTGAAGCTTTCGAGCCTCCAGGACCGACTCTTCCGTGTCATGGGCGAGAAGAGGGTTCACCTCGATCGAGACATAGCCGTCGGCAAAGGCGGATGTATCGTAGATAGGTCGGAAAAAGTCGCAGGCGCGCCGGACATCCTCGACCATCAGGAGACGGATGATGTCGGTCGGGGAATGGTTTTCCCTGGCCAGACGGGTGATTTCCGCATCATAGTCTTTGGAGCCGTTGATGG
>JAJZGM010000188.1 GCA_021828525.1 Nitrospirota bacterium
GGAGACCGGCCGCGAAACCCCCTTCTCCTCGGAGCCCACCACCAGAACGAGGGGCGGGGGAAAACGCCCTTCGGGAAGTTCTTCTCCCTCCAGATCGAGAACGGCCACCCCGTAGCCTTCCTTCTTCAGGGTTCTCAGGCTCATCGAAAGGTTCCCGACACGGACGAGCGGCAGGGTGAAGAGGGCGCCGGCCGAGGTCTTGGCCGTCACCCCGGAGAGGGGGGCAACCCGGCGCTTGGGCAGAAGGATCCCCGCGACGCCGGCGGCATCGCAGGTGCGAAGGAGGGCTCCGAGGTTCCGGGGATCCTGAACCCCGTCCACTGCCACCAGGGGAGACGGCGGCCAGGAGGGGCTCGCATCGAGGAAATCCTCGACCGAGGCGAAGGTCGCAACCTCCTGGACCCGGGCCACCACTCCCTGGTGGGGTGAGTCGCGGGGGGCCATCCGGTCTAACGCCATGGCGGGAAGAAAGTCGAGAGGAATGCCCAGGGAGCGGGCTGTCCGGATGATCTCCCGGCGTCTGGAATCATGGTGATGGTCATCCCGGAGGTAGAGATGGACCACCTGGTCAGGTTTTCCTGAAAGGAGCTCCATGACAGGGTGGATCCCCCCCACCAGTCCCGATCCTTCGGTCAGATCCTCCGAATCCGTGGGGGACCTCCCGGCTGGTCTTCCAGCACAATACCCGACTCCTTAAGCCGGTCACGGATGGCATCGGCCTTGGAGAAGTCACGATTTTTCCGGGCCTCCTCCCGAAGGATGACAAGATGTGAGATCTCCTCTTCGGTGAGTCCGGAGGGGCCCTTTGATCCCGCCTCCCGAAGGCCGGTCACCCAGCGGGAGGGATCGACCCGCAGGACTCCCATCGTCCTTCCCGCCAGCTCAAAGAGGGCCCGGACAGCCCCGGGATCGGCCGGGGCCCGGCCCAACCGCCCGGAGGCAAGCCAGGGGTTGATCCGGCTCTTCGCCGCATGCAGGACAGAAAGGGCCACCGGGGTATCGAGATCGGCGGAGAGGGCTTCCATGAAGGCCCTCCGGAATTCCCATGCATCATCCTCCGCCCCCTGCCTCGTCTCCTCTGCCTCCGAAAGGAGTGCCAGGCACTGGTAGAGTCCGTCCAGGGCAAGCTTCGCCGATGCCAGGGCCTGGTCGGTAAAGTCCACGGGAGAGCGGTAGTGGGTGGAGAGGAAGAAATACCGGAGCCACTCCCGGGTCACCTCCTCCGGATAGGGGGATTCCTCAAAGAAATTCCGGATCTGGCGGGTGTTTCCCAGGGACTTGGACATCTTCGTCTCCCGGGTCGTGACAAAGCCGTTGTGCACCCACATCCGGGAAAAGGTCACCCCGGTCGCCGCCTCGCTCTGGGCCCGCTCGTTTTCATGGTGCGGAAAGAGAAGGTCCAGGCCTCCGCCATGGAGGTCCAACGTGGGACCCAGATAATGGAGACTCATCGCCGAACACTCGATATGCCATCCTGGCCGTCCCTCTCCAAAGGGGGACGGGTAGGATGGTTCCCCTTCCTTGGCCCCCTTCCAGAGGACAAAGTCCAGGGGATCCTCTTTCTCCTCTCCCGGCTCGATGCGGGCCCCGGCCAGGAGATCCGCCAGAACCTGGTGGGACAACTCCCCGTAGCCGGGAAACCTCCGGACACGAAAGTAGACATCGCCTCCCGAAGGGTAGGCGGCCCCAACGGAGAGAAGCCGCTCGATCAGGGTGATCATGCCGGACAGAAACTCCGTCGCCCGGGGTTCGGCCATGGGAGAGAGAATCCCGAGTCGGACCATGTCCCGGTGGAAAGAGTCGATGTACCGGCCCGTGATCTCGGAGATAGGGCGGCCGGCCTCCCGGGCCTTTCGTATGATCTTGTCATCGATGTCGGTAATGTTTCTCACATAGCGGACCCGGTGGCCCGTCTCCAGAAAGAGACGGTGAAGGGTATCGAAGACCATCTGGCTTCGGGCATGGCCCAGATGGCAGTCGTCGTAGACGGTGACCCCGCAGACATACATGCGGACTTCGCCCGGAGTCTGAGGAACGAAGGGCTCGATCGTTCGGGTCAGGGAATTGTAGAGCCGGATGTTGGAAGAGGTCATCGGAACAAGGCTCACGGGGAAAAAGGGCGGGCCCCGAACCCCTGTGACCGGGAGGGCTCCTCCGTGGCTTCCCAGGACCGGTAGCGGGCCAGAGACGGATAATGGGTCAGGTCGAGGTGGAGGGGGGTCACCGAGACATACCCGTGGTCAACGGCGTGGAGGTCGGACTGGGTATCCGGCTCGTAGTCCTTGGGAGAGAGCCCGATCCAGTAGTAGGGTCGTCCCCGGGGATCCTCCTTGCGGATGATGTCTCCTGAACCGAAGACCCGCTTGCCGAGCCGAGTGACACGGATCCCGGCCACTCCGGAAAGGGGCCTATCGGGAATGTTTACGGAAAACAGGACCGAGGAGGAGGGCGCGGACTCCATCATCCGCCGCACCAGAAGACTGACAAAGTGACGTGCCGTCTCGAAGGCCAGGGGCCTAGCCGGATCCTCGGGAACGGTCAGGGAGAAGGCCATGGACGGAACCCCCAGGATCGACCCCTCGAAGGCGGCGGAGACCGTTCCCGAATAGGTGACGTCGTCGGCCATGTTCGCTCCGTGGTTGACCCCCGAGAGAAGAAAGTCCGGTTTTCGGGGAAGGATGGTGAAAATGGCCAGATTCACGCAGTCGGTCGGGGTTCCTGAAACGGCGAAGTGGCGGGGAGACCGTTCGTAGATCCGGAGAGGCTTGTGAAGGGTCAGGGCATGGGAGGCCGCCGACCGTTCATTTTCAGGGGCCACCACATAGACTTCGCCCATCTCCCGGACGGCCTCTTCAAGGACCGCGATCCCGCGGGAATCGATCCCGTCGTCGTTCGACAGAAGAATCAGAGGCCGGGAATCAGAGGCCATCGGGAAGGGTCCGGAAGAAAGACCGGGATATGAAGGGAGCAATAACGGAAGAAACGATCACCAGGAAAGTCCTTTCGGCGGTACTCCGGGATAACGGACAGGGAAAGGGCACACAAGGGGAAAGTCCCCGGAACGGAAATCACCGGTTCTGATCAGGAGTGCTCCTGCAGTCGGCAAGGGAATCAAAAATGGTCGGGGCGAAAGGATTTGAACCTTCGACCACTCCCACCCCAAGGGAGTGCGCTACCAGGCTGCGCCACGCCCCGATTGACAGATAAGGAGGGGAAATCTCCCGCTCAGGCGATTTCCC
>JAJZGM010000189.1 GCA_021828525.1 Nitrospirota bacterium
CGGACACTCTCCACTGTCGTGAGCGGGGCCTATTCAAGAAGTGTCACCGCATCTCCGATTCGCCGGATCCCTTCCTGGAGTGAAGCGAGGGAAGCTGCGTAGGACATGCGCATGTGGACGGGGCTTCCGAAGGGAGTTCCCGGGACCATGGCAACCCGTGCCACATCCAGGAAAAATTCTGCAAGTTCATAGGCGGTCTGGACAGGGACGCCCTTGTATGAGCGGCCCAGGAGACCCGAGATGTTCGGAAAGACATAGAACGCCCCCTCCGGGGCCATGCAGCGGATCCCGGAGATCCGGTTGAAGGCCGCCACAACCCAGTCCTTCCGCTTCCGGTATTCGGAAAGCATGGGATCAAAATACTTCTCTCCCGACCGTATGGCAAAGCTCGCCGCTTTCTGTGCGATCGAATTCGGATTCGAGGAGGTCTGGCTCTGGACAGCATCCATAGCTTCCATGATTTCGCGGGGTCCAGCGGCGTACCCGATCCTCCATCCTGTCATCGCATAGGTTTTGGAGACGCCATTGACGATCAGGGTCCGGTCCCGGATGCTTTTGTCGATTGTGGCGATGGAGGGAACGGGGTCGCCGGTGTAGTTGATTTTTTCGTAGATTTCATCGGAGATGATGATGAGGTCGTTCTGGAGAACGAGCTCGGCAATCCGTTCCAGCCGTTTCCTGTCGATGATCGCTCCCGTGGGATTATTTGGAGAATTCAGCACGAGAAGTTTCGAACGGGGTGTGAGCACTTCGCGCAGTGCGTCGGGGTCCAGCCTGAAGCCGTCTTCCTCCCGACAGGGAACAAAGACCGGATCTCCCTGGTTTAAAAGGATCTGGTCCGGATAGGAGACCCAGGCAGGTGTCGGGAGAAGGACCTGGTCGCCGGGATTGACCAGGACCTGGAAGATTTCGAAGAGGGAATGTTTGGCCCCGTTGGAGACGATGATGGAGCGGGGGTGAAAGTCCAATCCCTGATCGCGCAGGAATTTTTCTCGAATGGCTTCCTTGAGTTCCGGAATCCCGCCGACAGCTGTGTACTTCGTGAACCCTTCATCGAGGGCTTTCACGGCCGCCTTCTTGATGGGCTCGGGGGTATCGAAGTCAGGTTCTCCCCCGGAAAAATCGAGGACATCGATCCCCTGCTGCTTCAGGTCCCTGGCCCGGGCCGCAAGGAGCAGGGTCGGGGAAGGTTTGAGAAGAGAGAGCCGTGAGGCAAGCAGGTCGTGGACCGGTCGGTTCATGCTTTAATGTCTCCGGGAATATTTGTTTTTCAGGGCCTGTTCGACGGGAGCGGGAACAAAAAGTGTGAGGTCCCCGCCCAGCTCGGCAATCTCCCGAATCACGGTTGAGGTAATGAACATGTAGTTTTCGGAAGGCATCAGGAAGACCGTCTCGATTTCACGGTCAAGGTTCTGGTTGATCAGGGCCATGCGAAGTTCGTAGTCGAAGTCGGAGACGGCCCGGACCCCTCTCAGGATGCAGACGGCCTTTTCTTCACGGACAAAATGGACGAGGAGATGATCGAATCCCTTCACCGTCACCTGGGGAGCCGGATAGGGGATGGAAGATCTCAGAAGCTCGATGCGTTCTTCAAGAGAAAAAAGGGGGGACTTTCTGGGGCTGTCCGCAACGCCGATGATGATTTCGTCAAATATGGCCAGTCCCCGGTGAAGCATATCGAGATGGCCGTTTGTCACCGGATCGAAGGTTCCTGGGTAGACCGCTCTGCGTATCATCGGGCCGATGGAGCGAGGAGGCTCACGCCGCTTTCCCCATAAATGTGATGAGACAAGATCTGGCAACCCCAGTCAGGGAGCGATCCCCATGGAAGCGGATCCTTGTGATGATACTCGAGAACTAAAAGAAAATCGGCTCCCAATATACCATTTCTGCAAAGTGCGTTCAAGAGACCGGACCAGTGGGAATAATGGTAGGGAGGGTCGAGAAAGAGGATCAACGGAGGGGAAAGAGTGGGATGCGGGCTGTCAAGAAAGGTGATGGCATCGGAGACCCTGAAGGAGAAATGGCGGCCATGGAGAGGGATTTCACGGGCAACCCATCCTTCGAGACCTTCAAGAAGCTGCCGGTCCCTGTCGAGGAAGAGAACGTGGGAGGCGCCTCTGGAATAAGCCTCGAGGCCGACGGCCCCCGAGCCTGCGAACAGGTCCCAGAAGACCGACCCGGGAAGATCCTTCTGGAGAAGATTAAGGATGGCAGAGCGGACCTTGGCGCTTGTCGGACGGACCCTTTTCGGGTCAGGAAGAGGCAGGGATTTCCCCTTGAGGACTCCCGATTGGATTCTGATCATGAACTTCCTAAAAAAAAAGAGGGACCGGAGTCCCTCCCTCTAATACAGGAAAAGGCAAAGATCTTCTTAAAGACCAAGAGCCTTCTTGGTGGCCTTGTCGAGTTTGCCGGTCGCCTTGAGCTTGTTGGCATTCTGGAAGTTCATGAGGGCCTTCTTGGAAAGGGGACCCCAATAGCCGTCGGCCTTGATTTTTGCACCCTTGGCAACCAGTGCGGTCTGAACCTTCTTCCAGAAGGCAGAGGGACCATGTTTCTTGCCGGCCTTGACGGCTTTCTTGTGAGCCGCCTTCTTGTGGGCCGCTTTCTTTGCCGGTGCCTTGGCTGAGGTCTGGGGGGCCGCATCACCTGCAAAGGCGCCCTGGATGGGAAGAAGGATGATTGCAGCAGACAGGACAACCCCTGAAATTGCCGACCCAACCATGCCAAGAACTGTCATTTTTTCTGATTTCATCGGTGGAAACACCTCCTTTTATGCCGAATGGCCGACTTTAACACTGGAAAATTCGGCGTTTTGCCAGCGAGCCAATCCCCTGTCACACAGGCAGGGGTCTCGTAAAACCGGACCCGGATACTCCCTTCCGTCCTCACCTGAAAATCCTTCAGGAAAAACTTTCAGGAGAGTACGGAAAGGACCGAAGGATTGAATTCCCAGACAATCCTCCGATAGCCCGGAATTTTTCGAATATTATCAATGATTGGTCCAAGTGTCAAGGAACCTGCCAGGCGTCTCCGGAAAAGACGGGACCGACAGTCCCTTCCAAAGGCGTGATGATTGTCAAATCGACTCGGAAGGCGAATCTGCCTGAAAGGGAAGAAACGTGATGCCGCTCTTAATGGAAAGCCATTGTCATGCCCTTCTGTCCATGCAAAAATGGTATTGGTGAAAATCAATGGGACGGAGAGACGTTTTGAAAG